>NZ_LFVW01000123.1:0-13280 GCF_001182915.1 Kitasatospora sp. MY 5-36 | reverse complement strand
GGCAAGGACATCACCGACGCCCACGTCGACTGCCTGACCCGCTTCGTCGCCCCCGGCGTGGTCCTGCTCGACCAGGCCTTCCCCGGCACCCCGGCGGACGTCTGGTCCCGCTCGGCCGACCAGGCCCGGTCCGTCCTGAAGGACGCCACCGACGCGACCGGCCGGAAGCTCCAGGTGGTGGAGCTCCAGCAGCCCGACCCCGACAAGATCACCGGGCGCGGCGACGCCTTCGTCTCCTCGTACATGAACTTCTACATCGGCACCAAGGGCGTCTACCTGCCGAAGTTCGGCGACGCCAGGGCCGACGACCGGGCCCAGCAGCTCATGAAGCAGTACTTCCCGGGCCGCGAGATCGTGCCGGTCAAGATCGACGCGATCGCGGCCGGCGGTGGCGGCATCCACTGCGCCACCCACGACATCCCCGCCCTGGGCTGACCGGACCGGCCGGGCCGGGGGCGACCCCGGGCCGGCCTCCGTTCGGGGCCGGGTCCGGTCGGCGGGCCGGACCCGGCCCCGGCGGGTTCACACCGCGGGCTGCTGCTGGGTGACGCAGTGGATCCCGCCGCCGCCCGCCCCGAGGGAGTCGATGTTGAGCTGCTCGACGGTGCGGCCGGGGAACAGCCGGGCGAGGGCCGCCCTGGCGGCGCTGTCGGCCTTGGTGTCGCCGAACTGCGCCGCGATCACCGCGTTGTTGCACAGGTAGTAGTTGGCGTAGGAGCCGACGAAGTTGGGGTCGGTCGAGCGGATCAGGTTGTAGTCGGGCCCCTGGATCCGGCTGACCGCGAACGGGGTGCCCTGGGCACCGGTGGTGGTGGTCAGGATCCGGTACTGCTGCCGTGCGTCGTTCGACCAGGCGTCGGTGTCGCTCGCCAGCGGCATCTGGACCACGGCCGTCCCCGCGTCGAGGAAGCGGGAGGTGGCGTCCACGTGGTCGTCGGTGATGTCCTGGCCGGCCACACCGTTGAACCAGATCACGGTGCTGGCGCCGTACGCGGCGCACATCGCGCTCTCGACCGCGGCCTGGGACATGCCGGGGTTGCGGTTGGCGTTGAGGATGCTGCTGCGGGTGGCCATCAGCGTGCCGGCCGCGTCGGTCTCGATGGCGCCGCCCTCGGCGACCAGCCCGGCGGCGGTGAACGGCAGGCCGAGGTAGGCGGCGACGCGCCCGGCGACCAGGGCGTCGCTGCCGTGCGGGTTCTGGTGGTTGCCCCAGCCGTTGAAGTTGAGGCCGATCGTGTCGAGGCCGCCGGCGCCGTCGGTGCGGAAGACCGGACCGGTGTCGCGCATCCAGCAGTCGTCGACCGGGATGTCCCCGATGACGGTGACGGCCGAACCGCACATCGAGCGCGCCTTGGCGACGCTCGCCGGGTTGGCGCACATGGTCACCGGCTCGTACTTCGCGATGGTCTTCGCGATCAGGGCGATGTTCGACTGGACACCGCCGAGCTTGTTCCGCCAGATGGTGCTGCTGTCCGGCCAGGCCATCCAGGTGCGGGTGTGCCGGACGGTGTCCAGCGGCACCCGGAGGCCGGCGGCGACGGCCGGGCCCGCGGTGGTGGTGCGGGGTTGCGCGGCCCGGGCCTGCCCACCGCTCGCCGCGGTCAGCGCGGTGCCCGCGACGGCGAGCCCGGCGGCCGTCAGGAACCGGCGTCGGCCGAGCCCTCCGTCGATCGCCGGATGGGATCTGAAGCTGCCCTCCATCACTACCTCCCTGTCAAAGTGCGCTGCCTGTCCGGCAGTTGACCGAAAAGGTAAAACTGACCAAGCGCTCGGTCAATACTTTGCGCAGAGATCGGTGCCGATGCGCCCCTGCCGCTCCCCCGCAGTCGTTACAGTGGCGGCCATGGCGACACAGGCGACGGGCGCAGCCCCGCGTACGGCCCCCGGCCCCGGCGGCACCGGCCGGACGCGCGCTTCCGCCAAGGGCGAGCAGACCCGGGCCCGGCTGATCGCCGCGGCCCGCACCCTGCTCGCCGGCGACGGCGCCGGGCGGTTCACCACCCGCAACGTGGCCGCGCTGTGCGGGGTCTCGCACGGGATGTGCCACTACCACTTCGCGGACCGCACCGACCTGATCGTCGCGGTGGTCGAGGACATCCGGCCCGAGTGGATCACGCCGCTGGAGGAGGCGGTCGCCGGCCCCGGCGGCTACGCCGAACGCTCCGAGCGGGTCCTGGCACTGCTCACCCGGCCCGAGAGCCCCGACCTCGCCCGCCTGCACGCGGCCCTGCACTGGCTCGCCCTCAACGACGAACGCGTCCGCGCCAGCCTGGAGGCCGAGTACGCGCGCTGGCGGTCCTCCTTCGTCGGCCTGTTCCGCTGCCTGCTGGACGAGCGCGGCGACGGCGCCGACCCGGTGCCGCTCGGCGAGGCCTTCGCCGCCGCCGTGGACGGGCTCGCCGCCATCGGGTCGCTGGACGGGACGGTGGACGCCGAGCGGGTGCTGCGGACGCTGCTGGACTCGCTCTCCTCCGCCGCCGCCCGGCCGTCCGGCGCCTGACGGTCCCACTATCTGACCCCGCGTCACCCGGTGGACCCGGGTGCGACGGGCTGCTGCTGGGTGGCGCAGTGGATGCCCCCGCCGCCGGCGGCGATGTGGTTGATGCCGACCTGGGTGACCTTGCGCCCCGGGTGGAGGTCGCCGATGATGCCGGCCGCCCGGTCGTCGGTGGCCTGGTCGCCGAAGCGCGGGACGAGGACGCCGCCGTTGCAGACGTAGTAGTTGATGTAGGTGGCGAGGAAGTCCTTGCCCGCACCCTGGATCAGGGTGACGTCGGGCTCGGGCAGGTCGACCACGGTGAGCGTGCGGCCCTTGGCGTCGGCCTCGGACTGGAGCACCTGGACGGCCTGCGCGGAGGCGGTGGTCCAGACGTCCGGCGGGGTGTCGGCGGCGGGCCGGTGCAGCACCACGGTGCCCGGCTCGGCGAAGCGGGCGAGGGCGTCGACGTGGCAGTCGGTGATGTCCTGCCCGGCGACGCCCTTGAACCAGATCACCTTCTCGACGCCGAGCAGGCCCTTGAGGCTCGCCTCGATCTCGTCGCGGGACTTGCCGGGGTTGCGGTTGTCGTTGACCCAGGAGCTCTCGGTGGCCATCAGGGTGCCCTCGCCGTCCACCTCGATGCCGCCGCCCTCCCCGGTGACCGGCGCCTGGACGCGGGTGATGCCGTAGTGGTCCAGGAGGTAGCGGGCGACCAGGGCGTCGTTGGCATGGGTCTGCTTGCCGCCCCAGCCGTTGAAGTTGAGGTCGACCCCGGCGAGCCCCTTCGGGCCCGTGACGAAGGTCGGCCCGGTGTCCCGGGCCCACAGGTCGTCGACCTTCAGTTCCAGCACCTCGACCGAGGAGCCGCAGGCCTGCCGGGCCTGGTCTGCCTGGTCGGGGCGGGCCAGCAGGACGACCGGCTCGAAGCCGGCGATGGCCTGGGCCAGCCCGGCGATGTCCTGTCGGACGTCGGGCAGTTGGTCGCCCCACACCTCCTCCAGTGCCGGCCAGGCCATGAAGGTGCGGGTGTGCGGGCCGGACTCGGCCGGCATGGTCCACCCGCCGGCCGCCGGGCTCCCCGACCCGGCCGCCCCCGAGGCCGGACCGCTCTGACCGGACCGCTCCCCCGATCCACTGTCGGAGGAGCAGCCACCGGTCAGGGCCAGCGCGGCGAGCGCGGCCCCGGACTGCAGGAGTGAACGGCGGGACGGCCGGGGGTGAGCCATGGGGCCTCGTTCCGGTTGGGGTCGGGTTCGGCTCCGCAGGCTACTGACCGGAAGGTCAGATTCCGGCGCGGCACGCACCCGCCGTTCGGGGGAATCCGCTCACACCCCCGCTCACCGCCCCTCGGCTCACGCCGCCTCGGTCACCGCCTCCCGCTCGCGGCGCAGCCGGTGCTCGGTGCGGATGCCGGACCAGGCGGTGCAGGCCAGGCTGGCGGCGATGAGGCCCTCGGCCCAGAAGAACGCCACGTAGTCGATCAGGGATCCGATCGGCGGCGCCCCGGGGGCCGCGTTGCGCATGCCGATCAGGGCGAACAGGCTCGCCGCCATCCAGCCCAGGGAGGGCCAGACCAGCCCCTCGCGCTTGCGGTACAGCACCTCGGCGGCGCCGAGGACGGCCAGGGCGATGGCCCACATGGCCGCGATCATGAACCAGGAGAGGATGAAGGTGCTGCGGGACCGGGTGATCCGCGCGTCCAGGGTCACCGCACCGGAGCTCGCGGTGGTGGCCTGCGGGCGCAGTACGAAGAACGGGTCGGTGTCGGTGAGGACCAGGCCGACGGGCACGGCCGCGCCCCCGCTGGTGGCGGTGAAGCCGGCCTCGGCGCGGTAGCGGTCGAACGGGTAGTCCGTCTTGGTGCCGTCGTACGTCCCCACCTGGACGAGCTGGGACGCCGCGGCCTCCCCCTCGGCCGCCCGGATGGTCACCTTGGGGGTGCCGGTGACGGTGATCTCGACGGGGCGGGCGAAGGTCTGGGAGTCCGGCCCGGCGGCGAACCTGCCGTGCGGGACGGGGGTGACGTAGAGGGTCAGCTGCTGGGCGGTCGGGTCCACGTCCTGGGCGGTGACGTCCAGTTCGATCCAGTCGGGCGTCGCGGGGACCGCCAGCTCCCTGGTCTGTTCACGGGTGTCGCGCTCGTTGAGGTACAGCCCGATGCCCGACCCGCAGAGGGTGACGACCACCGCCAGGACGGCGGCGAACCGCCAACGGCGGCGGGGGGATCGGTGCGCGGCCCGGTCGGTCGCGCTGGTGTCGTCGGTGGTGACCTGCACGGTCGTCCTTCCTGCGGCGGTGGCGCCGGGCCGGCAGGGTCGCTGCCGCCCGGCGTCGCCCGCCGGTGTTGCTCGGTCGCTCCGGCCCGACAGGTCCCACCACCTGCCGGGCCGGAGCCGTCTCACAAGGCGCGGCGCGCGGCGGCGATCCGGTCGGGATCCCAGCCGGGCCGGGGGACGGACTCCAGCAGCAGCCGGGTATAGGCGTGCTGCGGGGAGTCCAGGACGTGGGCGGTGGGGCCGGATTCGACGATCCGTCCGTGGCGCATCACGACGACCTCGTCGGTGACGCAGCGGACGACGCCGAGGTCGTGGGTGATGAACAGGTAGCCGATGCCGGTCCGTTCGCGGATGTCGGCGAGCAGGTTGAGGACCTGCGCCTGCACGGAGACGTCCAGCGCGGCGACCGCCTCGTCCAGCACCAGGACGGCCGGTTGGACGGCCAACGCCCGTGCGATGGCGACGCGTTGGCGCTGGCCGCCGGAGAGCTGCCGGGGCAGCGCGTCGGCCGCCCGGCTGCCGAGGCCGACCTGGTCGAGGAGTTCGCGGATCCGGGCCGCGTGGTCGGTGCCGGGGAAGTGCAGCCGCAGGGTCTCGCGGAGCACGGCCTCGACACTGGTGCGCGGGTCCAGGGAGAGGTACGGGTCCTGGAAGACCATCTGGACCTCACGGGCGCGGGCCAGCCGCCCGGCCCTCCCCCGCACCCGGCCGGCGCGGGCCCGGCCCCGGACGGCGACCCGCCCCTCGTCGGCCTGTTCGAGGCCGACGACGATCCGGGCGGTGGTCGTCTTGCCGGAGCCGGACTCGCCCACGATGCCGAGCGATCCGCCGGCCGGGAGGGTGAAGGAGACGTCGTCCACCGCCCGTACGGTGCCGAAGGTCCGGCACAGTCCGGTGACCTCCAGTACGGCCTCAGGCATCGGCGCGGCTCCCTTCGAGCGGGTGGTGGCAGGCGACCGGGCCCGGCGCCGGGGTCTCCTCGCGGCACAGGACGGTCGCGCGGGGGCACCGGGGGGCGAACGCGCAGCCCGTCAACTCCTCGCGCAGGTCCGGTGGTTGGCCGTCGATGGCGGCGAGTCGGCCGCTCCCGGAGTCCAGCCCCGGGGTGGCGGCCAGCAGCGCGGCGGTGTAGGGGTGGCGGGGCCGGGCGAAGAGCGCCTCGGCGGGGCCGCTCTCGACGATCCGCCCGGCGTACATGACGTGCACCCGGTCGCTGATGGCGGCGGCGAGACCGAGGTCGTGGGTGACGAACAGCAGGCCGGTGCCGAAGCGTTGGCGCAGCCGGTCGAGGAGCGCGACCACCTCGGCCTGGCTGGTGACGTCGAGCGCGGTGGTGGGCTCGTCGGCGAGCAGCAGGACCGGGTCGCCCATCAGCGCGGCGGCGATCATGACGCGTTGGAGCATGCCGCCGGACAGCTGGCCGGGGTAGCGGCGCAGCAGTTCCGGGCCGAGGCCCACGGCGTCGAGCAGTTCGACCGCGCGCCGCTCGGCGTCCTCCCGGCTCGTCCGGCCGCCGAGGCGGACGCCCTCGGTGAGGAAGTCGCCGACGCGGCGCAGCGGGTTGATGGCGGCCCTGGGGTCCTGGAAGACCATGGCGGCCCGGCCGGTACGCAGGGCGCGCAGCCGGTCGGGGCCCATCGTCAGGACGTCCTCGCCGTCGACCAGGACGCTGCCCTCGGCGGTGGCGCCGGGCGGCAGCAGGCCGAGGGCGCTGCGGGAGGTGAGGCTCTTGCCGGAGCCGGACTCGCCGACCAGGGCCACGGTCTCCCCGGGGCCCACGGCGAGGTCGACCCCGTCGAGGACGGGCCGGGCGGTGCCGGGCAGGCGGAGCCGCAGGCCCCGGATGTCGAGGGCGTTCACGCGGTCCTCCGGTTCGGGGCTGCGCCGGTTCGTCGGGTCCCCCGGTTCGTCGTTCTCCGGCTCATCGTTCTCCGGCTCATCGGGTCCTCCGGGCGACACGGTCGGCCCAGCGCTCGCCGACGACGTTGAACGCGACGACGGTGAGCACGAGGAGGACGCACGGCAGGATCGCGGAGAGCGGGTAGCCGTGCTGGATCGCCGTCTGGCCGTCGAAGACCATCCGCCCCCAGTCGGGGGTGAGCGCGGGGACGCCGAGGCCGAGGAAGGAGAGGCCGGCGAGGTCCATGAGGGCGTAGCCGAAGTTGATGGTGGACTGCGCCAGGACGATCGGGGCGATGTTGGGCAGGACGTGCCGCAGGCAGATCTGCGCGGCGGAGTGGCCCTGGACCTGGTACGCGGCGACGTAGGGCCGTTCGCGTTCGGCCAGCACCAGGGAGCGGGTCAGCCGCGAGACGTACGGCAGGTAGGCGATCGCGAGGGCGACGACGGGGGCGAGGAGGCCCTCCCCGTACACCGAGACGATCAGGATGGCGAGCAGCATGCCCGGGAAGGCGAAGACCAGTTCGGTGCCGCGGGAGAGGACGGAGTCGAGCCAGCCGCCCCGCCAGCCGGCGACCAGGCCGACCAGGACGCCGGCGACGGTGGAGAAGGCGACCACGCCGAGCGGGCCGAGCAGAGAGGTGCGGGCCCCGAGCAGGAGCCGGGAGAGGGTGTCGCGGCCGGCGGCGTCGACGCCGAGCAGGTGGTCGGGCGAGGGGCCGGCGAGGGCGTTGCCGAGGTCGACGGCGTTCGGGTCGTCCGGCGCGATCCAGGGGGCGAGCAGGGCGGCGAGCACGACCAGGGCGACGAGGCCGAGGCAGGCCAGGTGGAGCGGGGCGCGGGCGGCCCTGAGGCGGCCGAGGCCGGGCCGGCGGGTGAGGGCGACACTCATGCGTCGGCCCTCCTCGAACCGAGGGCGACCCGGGGGTCGACCAGCGGGTGGAGCAGGTCGACGACCAGGTTCACGGTCATGAACAGGGCGACGATCAGCAGCGAGATGGCCTGGACGGTGGGGAAGTCCTTGGTGGTGGTGGACAGTTCGAGGAGCTGGCCGATGCCGCCGATGCTGAACGCGGACTCCACCAGGATCGTGCAGACCAGCAGGGTGGAGACGATCAGGCCGCCGGTGGTCAGCACGGTGCCCAGCGAGTTGCGGAACACGTGGCGGCGGATCACCTCGCGCTCGGGCACGCCGCGGCTGCGGGCGACGGCGACGTGCTCGCCCTCCAGGGCGTCCAGCATCGCCGAGCGGGTGACCCGGGCGAGCATCCCGATCAGGTACAGCGCGAGGGCGACCGCCGGCAGGGTGAGGTGCCACAGCAGGTCGCCGAAGCCGTCGCCGGTGCCGCTGGTCGGGAACCAGCCCAGCTTGACCGCGAACAGGCCCTGCAGCAGGACGGCCGCGACGAAGGAGGGGGTGCCGACCGCGAGCGTGGTGGAGAGCAGGACCGCCGAGTCGGTCGCGCCGCCGCGCACCGCGCCGATCCAGCCGAGGGCCAGGCCGAGGACGGCGACCACGAGCAGGGCCATGACCACCAGGGTCAGGGTCGCGGGCAGCCGGTCGGCGAGCAGCCGGGACACGTCGGTGCGGTAGGTGATGGAGCGTCCGAAGTCGCCCTGCAGCACCTGGCCGAGCCAGCGGAAGTACCGCACCAGGAACGGGTCGTCGAGGTGGTACTGCTCGTTGATCGCCTGCAGGGCGGCCGGGGAGGCCGACCGGCCGGACAGCAGGAAGCTCGCCGGGTTGCCCGGTGCCAGGTACATCGCGCCGAAGACCACGAAGGACGCGCCGAGCAGGGTGGCGGCCATCTCGGCCAGCCGCCGGGCGGCGAATCTCAGGAAGTTCACCGGGCGGCCCCCACGTCGGCGGCCCACGGGTAGTACATGTACGAGATGGTGGTGGGGGCGCCGGTGACGCGCTTGTTGAGGAAGACGGAGGTGGGCCACTCGGCGACCGGGATCCACAGCAGCTGCTCGGAGGCGGTCTGCTGGAGCCTGGCCTCGATCGCGCCGCGCCTGGCCGGGTCGTACTCGGCGGTGGCCTGGTCGACGAGGTCGTCGTAGGCCTTGTCGCTGAAGCCGGCGTAGTTCTGGTAGGCGCCGGTCCGGAAGTTGGCGAGCAGGTCGAGCGGGTCGGTGACGGAGTCGTAGTACGTCTCCGGGAACAGGTCGATGCCCTCGCGCGCCTTGGCGTCGGTGAACAGCGCGGTGAAGGCGTTCGGGGCGATCGTCTTCAGCTGGACGTTCAGGCCGATCTTCGCTCCGGCGGCCTGGACGGCGGTGGCGAGCAGCGAGACGTCCTGGCCGATGGTGCTGGTGGCGACGGTGAGCGTCCTGCCCTCGGCGCCGGCCTCCTTGACCAGGGCCTTGGCCCGGTCGATGTCCGGGGCGGTGGGGGTGAGGTGGTCGAAGGCCGCCTTCCGGACGTCCTCGGGGGCGCCGGCCCAGGCGGCCCTGGTGGTGAGGGAGCCGGTGACGGTGCCGGCGCCGGCCAGGCCGGTCCGGACGAAGCCGGAGCGGTCCAGGGCCAGCGACAGCGCCTGGCGGACCCGCAGGTCGCCGAGCGGGCCGTTCATGCTGGTGACGTTGAGGTTGACGGTGCTCAGGCCCTCGCCGAAGTAGAGCGTGCCCGGGCCCTCGCGCTTCAGCCGGTCGTAGCTCTCGGTGGGGATCAGGTAGCCGCCGTCGACGTCGCCGGTGAGCATCGCGTTGGTGCGGGCGGACGCGTCGGTGAGGAAGCTGAACACGACCTTCTTCGACTTGGCCTTGGCGCCCCAGTAGCCGTCGAAGCGCTGGAGCTCGATCGACTGGCCCTTGGCCCAGGTGCCCAGCATGAAGGGGCCGGTGCAGTCGAGGCCGCCGCTGGTGCCGTAGTCCTTGCCCGCGGCCTCCACCCCGGCCTTGGCGGCGACGACGCCGGCGGCGGTCGCCATGTACTGCGGGAACTGGGAGTCGGGCTGCTTGAGCTTGACGGTGACCTGGAGCGGGCCGGTCCTGGTGACGGACTCGACGTTCTGGAACACCTGCGCCCAGGCCGCCGCGTTGTCCGGGTTCATCTGCCGGCCGAGGCTGTAGACGACGTCGTCGGCGGTCATCACCGTGCCGTCGTGGAAGTGGACGCCGGAGCGCAGGTCGTAGACCCAGGTCGCCGGGTCGGGGTTGGAGGCCTTCTCGGCCAGGCCGGGGGCCAGGGTGAGCTGGGGGGTCCAGCGCATCAGGCTCTCGCAGACGTTGGAGAGCACCGTGTTCTGCGGGTAGTCGAAGGCCTGGAGGTAGTCCAGGGTGGGCGGCTCGGCGTAGGTGGCCCAGGTGAACGAGTCGAGCTCGCCCTTGGCGGGCGGGGTGTCGGCGGAGAGCCGGAACGCCGCCTGGTCGGCGCCGCCGCGGGGCGGGCCGGAGCAGGCGGCGACCAGGGCCGCCGCCGAGAGCAGGGCGGTGGCGAGGACGAGCCGGCCGCGGGCTCCGGCGCCCCTCGCGGGCGCGGTGGGAGTCATGAGGGTGGGGTCTCCGTTCGCTGGCGAGGGGTCAGGCGTGGGCGGCCGGGATCTGCTGGGTGATGCAGTGGACGCCGCCGCCGCCGTAGGCGATCACCCGGGCGCGCACGCCGACGACCTTCCGGTCCGGGTAGGCGGCGGCGAGCACGGCCAGGGCGCCCGCGTCCTCGGGGTGGTCGGCGACCGGCACGACGACGCCGCCGTTGGCGAGGTAGAAGTTCAGGTAGCCGACCTCGACCTCGCGGTCGTCGACCTCGACGAAGGCGGCCTGCGGCAGGTCGACGATCTCGAAGGGCCGGCCCTGGGCGTCCGTGGAGTGCTCCAGCACGGCGCGGTTGGCCCGCATCCGGGCGTGGTCCGGGTGCGCGGGGTCGGCCGGGAGCTGCACCACGACCTTGCCGGGGGCGACGAACGCGCAGACGCCGTCCACGTGCCCGTCGGTCTCGGTGTCCAGCGCCCCGCCGTACGGCAGCCAGACCACCTTGGTGACGCCGAGGCGCGCCTTCAGTTCGGCCTCGATCTCCTGCCGGGTCATCTCCGGGTTGCGGTTGGGGTGCAGCAGGCACTGCTCGGTGGTGATCAGCGTGCCCTCGCCGTCGACGGTGATCGCACCGCCTTCGAGGATCATCTCGGAGCGGATCGCCGGGGTGCCGAGGTGCTCCAGCAGCAGGCCGCTGATCCGGTCGTCGGCGTCCCAGGGGCTGTGCTTGCGGCCCCAGGCGTTGAAGCGGAAGTCCACGCCGGCCCGGCGGCCGTCCCCGTCGAGGACGAAGATCGGCGCGGAGTCGCGGAACCAGGAGTCGTCCGTCGGCAGCTCGACCACGGCGATGCCCTCGCCGCACCGGGCCCGGGCCTCCTCGCCGTGGCCGGGCGGCGCCACCATGGTGACCGGTTCGAACTGCGCGATGGCGCGGGCGACGGCCGCGTACTCGCCCTTCACCTCGTCGAGGGTGTCGCCCCACAGGTCCGGGCGGACGGGCCAGGCCATCAGGCAGCCCTCGTGCTCGGTCCACTCCGCGGGCATTCGGTACGTCACGGGAAACCTCTTCTGTTCGGGCCCCTCCGGGCGCGGCGCGGCGCGCCGGGCAGCGACGTGGCCGTCGGTGGTGTCCGGGAGGGGGTGGGGGTCTACGGGGCGCTCCCTGGCTGATGCGGGAGGCGTGGGGGTTGCCCCGCATCCTCTACCGTACTGAAAATTCAGTCAAGACTTGGAGGCAAAGCTGATGGAAACCCCTGAAACGATCATCAGGAACCGGTCTGACCAGCCGGGAAGCCCGGTAGAGTGGGCACCCATGTCGGACCGTCGGACGGAAATACTCAAGGCCGCGACCCGGGTGATCGCCCGGCGCGGCGTACGCGGACTGCGCGTGGGCGAACTCGCCGCCGAGGCCGGGGTGTCCACCTCGCTGATCTACTACCACTTCACCGACCGGGCCGGGATCCTCCGGGAGACGCTGGCGCACATCAGCGACCGCGCGGACCACTACACCGCCGACGAGGAGCCCGCCCCGGCCCGCGCCGAGAGCCCCCGGGCCGACCTCGAACGCGTGCTGCTCCGGGAACTCCAGGACAGCCCGGACGTCCGGGAGAACAGCACCGCCTGGGGCGAGTTGAGAGCCACCGCGGTCTTCGAACCGCACCTGCGCGAGGACCTGGCGCGGACCACCCACACCTGGGTGCACGACATCGCCGAACTGCTCGCCCGGGCCGATCCGTGCGGGACCGCCCCGGCGCACGCGGCCGCCGCCGAACGGCTCACCGCCCTCGTCGAGGGCCTGAGCGTGCGCTGGCTGAGCGGCTCGCTGCCGCTCGACCACGCCCGCCGGCTGCTGTGCGGGGCCGTCGAGGCGGAGCTGGCGCGCGACTAGCCGGGCCGTCGCGGGCGGACCGCTCCCGTCGGGCCCCGCGTCGGGCAGCCCTGCCGGGGCCGATTCGGCCGATCCTGATAAAACCTCTAAACTCTGCGGCGCCGTGCGTGCCGTGCGTGCCGCGTGTGCCGCGTGTGCCGCGTGTGCCGTACGCCCGTTTCCGGCCCGTCCGGCCTGTCCGGCCCCCGTGCCGCCCCCTGACCGCCGAGAGAGGCAGCCCGCATGTCCGCTGACCGGTCCCCCTTCGCCCTCCAGCCGGTCTTCCAGGAGCTGGCCGACGACGACCCGCGCGAGGTCGGCGGCCACCTGCTGGCCGCCCGGCTCGGCGCCGGCGGCATGGGCCGGGTCTACCTCTCGTACACCCCCGGCGGCCGGCCGGTGGCGCTCAAGGTGGTGCGGCCCGAACTGGCCGGGGACCCGGAGTTCCGGGCCCGGTTCGCCCAGGAGGTGGCCAGCGCCCGACGCATCCACGGGCTGTACACGGCCCAGGTGGTCGACGCGGGCGTGGACGCCGCCACCCCCTGGCTGGCCACCACCTACGTGCCGGGCCCCTCGCTCCAGGAGGTGGTGCAGCGCCATGGCCCGCTCCCGGAACGGACCGTCCTGCTGCTGATGGCCGGCATCGCCGAGGCGCTCCAGGCGATCCACGCCACCGGGGTGGTCCACCGGGACCTCAAACCCGGCAACGTGCTGATCGCCTCCGACGGCCCCCGGGTGATCGACTTCGGCATCGCCCGCGCGGCCGACGCCAGCGCGCTGACCGGCACCGGCCTGCGGATCGGCTCACCCGCCTACATGGCGCCCGAGCAGGCCGTGGGCCGGGCCGCGACCCCGGCCACCGACGTGTACGCGCTGGGCGCCCTGGCCGTCCACGTCGCCGGCGGCGCTCCGCCGTTCGGGGACGGCCCGGACCCGGCGGCGCTCTACCGGACCGTCCACGAGGAGCCCGACCTCGGCCGGGTCCCGGAGAGCCTGCGCGCGCTGCTGCTGCGGTGCCTGGCCAAGCGGCCCGAGGACCGTCCGACCACCGCCGAGGTGATCGCCGCCGCCCGGAGCCACCCGGCCGTGGGCGGGCAGCTCAGGTTCGGCGACGACTGGCTGCCGCACCCGCTGACCAGCCAGATCACCCGGCACGCCGAGCTGCCGCAGGTGCCGGCCGAGGGGCCCGGGGCCGCCGGGCCCGGGTGGGACTCGGCGCGTACGGTCCTCGCCCCGACCACCCCGCCGACGCCGACGGTGCTCGCGCCGGCGCCTGCGACCGGAG
>NZ_LFVW01001246.1:0-1183 GCF_001182915.1 Kitasatospora sp. MY 5-36 | reverse complement strand
GAAGCCGCCCGGCTCCTCCAGGACCTGCTCGCCGACCGCCGGATCCCCGGCCCCGCCCGCGCGAGGCTCGCCACGGCGGCCCTGCGCCGCATCGCCGGGTTCACCCTCCAGGACGCCGGCGCCCTGCTCGACACCCTCACCGGCGCCCCGCTCCTGCCCGGCCCGCTGCGCGCCCAGGCCCGGGTGCTGCAGGGGCTGTCGCTGTGCACCCCGACGACACCGGACCACGACGGCTGGCTGCACCTGGAACGCGCCGCCAGGACCCTCCCCGACGAACCCGGCCTCGCCGCCCGCGTCCTGGCCGCGATGTCCATGCCGCACTGGCCCGGCATCCCCCTCGCCGAGCACCGGCAGTGCGCGGAGCGGGCGGGCGCCGCGCTGGCGGCCACCACCGACCCCGTCCTGCGGGCCGCCGTCAACGCCAACCTCGTCGGGCTGCTCCTGACCCTCGGCGACCCCGGGGCCGAACAGGCGCTCCCGGCCCGGCCGTTGGGGGAGGACGAGGACAACGGTGACGCCGCGTCGGCCGGTCACCGGGCCCGCGCCCTGTGCAATGCCGCCGACGCGACCCTGTGGCTAGGCCGCTACCACGACAGCCGGTCGTTCCTCGAACGCGGCGCGGCCCTGGCCGGACGCCACCACGCCGGCCCCCACGTCGCCCACGGCATCCGCAGCATCCGGCTGCTCCTCGACTGGGCCACCGGCCGCTGGACGGGCCTCGCCGACCGGGCCGCCGACCTGGTCGCGGACACCGCGCGAACCCCGGTGCTCGGCCACGAGGCACGAACCGTCCTCGCCGCGCTGTGCCTCGCCCGCGGCGAGTGGTCCCAGTGCCGGGCCTGGCTGGCCGGCGGCCTGGCGCCGCACCCGGACCAGCAGTTGGCACCGGTGGCGGCGCTCTCCTCGACCGTACTCGTCCGGCTGGCCCTGGCCCGCGGCGACCACGACGACGCCAGAGCGCACGCGACGCAGGCCTGGGGACGGCTGCGCAGCAAGGGCATCTGGGCCTGGGCGGCGGAACTGGCACCCTGGGCCGTCACGGCGGCGCTGAGCGCCGGCGACCCCGCCACGGCCCGGACGATGGCCCGGGACCTCCGCACGGCCCCCGTCGCGCCGCACCTCCCCCTCGTCGCGGCCGCCCGACCGTGGTGCCTCGCCGCCCTGGCCGAGCACGACGGGGACC
>NZ_LFVW01001245.1:0-1197 GCF_001182915.1 Kitasatospora sp. MY 5-36 | reverse complement strand
AACTTCTTCGGGGTGCTGCGGCTCTCCCACCGGGTGCTGCCCGCCGTCGTCGCCGTGCTCGGCCGGCCCGCCCGGAAGCTCGGCGGTACGGCCGGGCGGCTCGCCACCCAGCAGCTGCGGCTCAACCCGGGCCGCACCGGGGCCACCGGCTCGGCGCTGCTGCTCGGCGTCACCGTGATGGTCGGCGCGGTCACCGCGCTGGACATCACCTCGCAGTCGCTGGTGCCCGTGGTGTCCGCGCGCCAGCCGGGGGTCTTCTCGGCGGCCGCCACCGGCGGCGGCGCCCTGCCCGCCGGGGCGCTCGGCGCGCTCGGCGCCGAGCACGGACTGACCGTGACCCCGGTCCGGTCCGCCACCGTCGACCTCGACGGCCGGCCCACCGTGGTCGCCGCCGTCGACGCCACCCGGCTCAACTCCTCGACGGACGACGTGGACCGGGCCCGCGCGCTCACCGAGGGCGGCGCGCTGAGCGGGCTCGGCGACACCGGGGTGCGCCGGGTCGGCGGCGTCGAGCTGCGGCTCCAACCCGGCCGCAGCAGCCTGCCGTTCACCCTGCAGAGCGGCGCCACCCTGCTGGTGGCGCCCGCGACCCTGGACCGCCTCGCCCCCGGCGCGCCCGTCACCACGGCCTGGATCAGCCCGGCCGCCGGCGAGGACCGGCCGACCGCCCGCCGCGCCCTGGACCACGCCCTCGCCGACCACCCGCAGGTGACCGTCGCCGACACGGCCGCCCAGGCGGACACCCTGCGCTCCCTGCTGGACCGGCTGAAGACCATCAGCATGGCCCTGCTGTCCTTCTCCGTCGCCATCGCCGGCCTCGGCGTCGCCGCCACCCTGATGCTCAGCATCAGCGAACGCTCCCGCGAGATCGGCATGCTGCGCGCGATCGGGATGTCCCGCGAACAGCTCCGCCGGATGCTCACCCTGGAGGCGCTGCTCCTCTCCCTGGCCGGCGCCCTGGTCGGGACGGGCCTGGGGGCCGCCTACGGCTGGGCGGCCGCCCGCTCGATCACCTCGACGGTGGGGACGGTCGGCACCCCGCCGGTCCTGCCGGTGCTGGCCGCCCTGGGCCTGACCGTCCTGGTCGGCCTGGCCGCCGCGGTGCTCCCGGCCCGCCGGGTCGGGCGGATGAGCGCGGTGGCGGCGATGCGGGCCTCCTGACCGGGCCGGCAACCGGGTGCCCGGCAACCGGCTCCC
>NZ_LFVW01001244.1:0-1203 GCF_001182915.1 Kitasatospora sp. MY 5-36 | reverse complement strand
CCGAACAGCGGACCGCCCGCCGGGACGACCGCGCCCGCCGGGTGCGGGATCGCTCCGGACAGCCGCAGGTCGCCGAGCGCACCGGCCGGCGCGGTCGGCTGCTGACCGGGACGGCGGGCCCGGTAGCTGGTCCGGTACGCGGCCGGGGAGACCCCGAGCTGGCGGCGGAAGTGCCCGCGCAGCGCCACCGGCGAACGGAACCCGCACCGGCGCGCGACGTCGTCCACCGACAGTTCCGAGGTCTCCAGCAGCCGCTGCGCCTGGAGCACCCGCTGGGTGATCAGCCACTGCAACGGCGCGCTGCCGGTGAGCGTGCGGAACCGCCGGTCGAAGGTGCGCCGGCTCATGTACGCGCGAGCCGCCAGCACCTCGACGTCGAACTGCTGGTTGAGGTTCTCCAGCGCCCAGGTGACCACCTCGGCCAGCGGGTCGTTGCCGATCTCTTCAGGTAAAGACTGATCGATGTACTGGGCCTGTCCTCCGCCGCCGCGGCGGCTCGGCACCACCAGGCGGCGGGCCAGCGCGTTGGCCGCCTCGGCGCCGTGGTCGCTGCGCACCACGTGCAGGCACAGGTCGATGCCGGCGGCGGTGCCGGCCGAGGTGAGCACGTCGCCGTCGTCGACGAACAGCTCGCGCGGGTCGACGTGGACCCGCGGGTAGCGCTTGGCCAGCGTCGGCGCGTACATCCAGTGGGTGGTCGCCGGGCGGCCGTCGAGCAGGCCGGCGGCGGCCAGTACGAAGGCACCGGTGCAGAGCCCGATGATCCGGGCGCCCTCGTGGTGGGCCTTGCGCAGGGCGGTGATCGCCTCGACCGGCGGGGGCTGGGAGATCGAGCGCCAGGCCGGTACGACGATCGTGCCGGCCCGGGCGAGCGCCTCCAGGCCGTACGGCGCGGAGAGGGTCAGTCCGCCGGTGGTGGCCAGCGGGCCCTCCTCACCGGCGCAGACCAGCAGGCGGTAGCGGGGCACCCCGGCGTCCTGGCGGTCCACGCCGAAGACGGAGAGCGGGATGGAGCTCTCGAAGATCGGGGCGCCGCCGAAGATCAGCACCGCGACGGTCTCCCGGCGGCGCCGGCCGGACAGCTTGCGCGGGGCGGAGGCCGTTACCGGGGTCGGGGAGCCGTTCGCTCCGGGCCCGCCGTGGCCCAGCGGGCCGTGGCCGGAGCCGAGCGCGAGGCCGCCGAGCGGACCGCCGCCCGGCCCG
>NZ_LFVW01001243.1:0-1206 GCF_001182915.1 Kitasatospora sp. MY 5-36 | reverse complement strand
GGCCGCCGCGCCGGCGGCCTCCGCGTCCGGACCGAGCCGGGCGGCAAGCACCTGCCACAGCGCCGGGAGCGCCCGGCTGCCCTCCAGGGTGAGGCTGGTGTCGCGGCCGCGCAGGTGCAGCCCCTCGCGCAGCGGGGTCACCGCCACCCCGGGGCGCAGCCGGGGCCGGTGGGTCTCCGGTTCGGCCGTCATGCCGCCCCCTCCAAGCGCGTCCGGTCCATGCCCGCCCCCTCCATGTACGTCCCGTTGGTGCGCGTCCCGTCCGTGCCCGCCTGGCCGGCCCCGGCCCCGGCCGCCTCCGGGGCGCCGAGGAGCGCCTGCCAGCGGTGCCCGGTCAGCTCGGGCACGCTGCGCACCAGCAGGTGGGCGGCGAGGTAGCGCTCCAGCGGGCGGACGTCGCAGATCGCGAGCAGCCGGTACAGGCCGTTGGTGCCGGTCCGGTTGATCAGGTAGTCCGGGCGGTGCCACATCGCGCCGTCGGGGTCGCTGCGGTGCAGCAGCCGGTGGAACTCGCTGTAGCGGGTGCGCAGTTCGGCGTTCCAGCGTTCGGCGGTGGCCCGGTCGCCGAGGGCCTCGGCGCGCTCCCGGTACGCGGCGTGGCGGCCGCCGAGGTCGGCTCCGGCCGCCAGCCGCCGCTCGGCGAGGCTCCAGGCGTTCGCCGACCAGTGCGCCCAGTCCCGCTCCCAGTCGCGCGCCCCGCCTTCGGTGATCCGGCCCACCAGCGCCGTGACCGCCCGGCCGGTGCGCTCCCAGCGGCGCTCGAAGCCGGCCCGCAGGCTGCCGTCCGGGTCCTCGTGGACCAGGAAGTCCTCCAGGTGCGAGAGCACCGAGTAGTGCGCGCCGACCAGCCCGTCCGGGTGCGCGGTGGCGTGCGCGGCGAGCGCCGTCACCACCAGCTGCACCCGCGCCTGCGGTGTGTCGCCGTGCGCGCCGAGGAAGCGGCAGCCCGAGTCCAGGGCGGGCAGGCCGGTCCGTAGCAACTCCTCGCGCAGCTCGGCGGATTCGGCGCCGATCAGGGACCGCAGGGCGTGTTCGGCGGACCGGTCGACGGGCGCCGCGGCGACGGTGTTGTCCGGCACCAGCGGCCCGTACGGCGGTGCGACCAGCTCGGCCCGTCCGGCGGCGGCGGCCTCGGCGAGCAGCTGCTCGTCCGAGCGGTCGGCGACGGAGGGGTGGGCGGCCGCCCACGCCCGCAGCGCCTCGGCG
>NZ_LFVW01001242.1:0-1207 GCF_001182915.1 Kitasatospora sp. MY 5-36 | reverse complement strand
CGACGGCGGCGGAGGCGGAGGGGCGCCGCCGCGCCTGGGCGGCGGCAGGAACGCGTCCGGCATGCCGACGGTCGGCGGCTCGGAGGGCGGCGGCGGGGTGGTGCCGTCGCGCTCGCCGGCCAGGACGACGCGGGTCGGCTCGATCGGCTGGTCAGCCATCGGAGTCCTCCTCCTCTGTTGTCGGGTTCAGGAAGGCGGTGGCGGCCTCGGCGACCAGCACCAGGAAGGCGGTGGCGGCGCTGCCGGCGAAGAAGGTGAAGAAGAACTGGTCCATGGACGACCTCCGGTCGAACGGTCAGCTGATCCGGGCGGCGAGGTGCTGGAACGCGTTGGTGCTCACCGGGTGGGCGATCTCGTCCAGGACGTGCTGCCAGGCCGGGCTGTCCGTGCGCACGGTGATCTGCCAGACCGGCCGGCCCTCGCGCGGGCCCGGGTCGATCGCCAGAACCTCGTAGGGGGTGTCGCCGACGCGGCGCGGGCCGATCGCGCGGGCGATCCAGCGGCGGATGCTGTCCGCCTCGTAGTACGCGCGGCGGGCGGGGGAGGAGGTGCGGGCGCGGTGCTTCATCGTGGGCCTCCGGCTCCATGCGGGACTGGGTGGTGGTGCGAGGGGTGGTGGCCTGTCCGGGAGCCGCGCCGCCGTGGCGGGCGGCTCCCGGACGGGGGGGGTGGGGTCAGCCGTTCTGCGCGTCCCGGGCGTCGAGCCCGTCGAGGTAGGCCTCGTACTCGGCCTGGTCGGCCTCCTCGTACGCGGCGCGCATGCGGTCGAGGTCGGCCTGCCAGGCGTCGTACTCGGCGGGCGTCATCGGGAACTTCGGGTCGGCCATCGAGGCCTCCTCGTCTGTGCGGTGGTGAACGGGTCTTGGCGGGTGGCTCCGGACGGAGCCGGTGGAACGGGGCCGGTGCGGGCGACGGGGTGGTGCTGGCTGTGCGTCGGGTGGCTAGTCGTCGGCGGCGGGGCGGCGCGGGCCGGACAGGGCCCGCGCGGTCTCGCTCCAGCGCGGACCGTCCTGCCAGGGCGACCACCGCTTGACCTGCTGCTCTTCCCAGGTGCTGCAGCCCGGGAAGGCGGCGGCCGCAGGAAGGTGGTCAGTGGCCGGGCCCGGCCGCCGGCCCCGCGAGTGCGGGTGGGCGGCCGGGGCCGTGTGGGGTCAGTGGCCGGGCTCGGCGGGGGCGTCCAGGTCGTCGCGGATCGCGGCGGCCTGGG
>NZ_LFVW01001241.1:0-1219 GCF_001182915.1 Kitasatospora sp. MY 5-36 | reverse complement strand
GGCGGGGCCGAGGCCGCTGCCCCGGGCCGCCGCGCGGGCGCCGAGCCGGGCGACGACCGGCAGCAGCCGCAGCACCACCAGGGTGCCGGCGCACAGGGCGAGGGTCGGGGTGGCGACCAGCAGCAGGTCCACGTCCAGCCGGCCGGTGGAGTCGGGGGACAGCCCGCCGCCGTACTGGTCGAGCTGCTGGTAGGCGAGCGCGGCCAGGGCGAGCACGGCGATGTCGCCGCCGTTGCGGGCGACGCCGGAGACCACCGCCTGGCGGCGCCCGGCCCGGCGGCGCAGGGCGGCACCGACGCCGCGCACCACGCTGGGCACGGTGGCCAGCAGGATGCAGGCGAACGCGCAGACCACGGCCACCGGCCAGAGCGACCAGCTGATGCCGGTGTCCAGGGCGACCTGGTGGGCGCTGCCGAGGCCGGCCAGCGCGCGGACCAGGAACGGGGTCAGCAGCGGCGCGAACACCGCCGCGGGCAGGGCCAGCAGCAGCGACTCCAGGGCGGTGAAGGAGCCGAGCCGGACGGCCGAGGCGCCGCGCGCGGCGAGCATCTCGTTCTCGGACTCCTGCCGCGCGGCGATCAGGTGCACGACCAGCAGCAGGGCCGCCGCGGCGAGCACCGCCAGCTGGAGGGCGCCGATCAGCAGGGTGGACCGGGCGACCACCATGCTGTCGGACAACTCGCGCATGATGTCGGGCAGTTCGGTCTTCGCGGCGAGCGAACCGGAGGTCCGCAGCTCATCGGAGAGGCGCTGGGCGCGGTCGCCGACGGCCTGCGCGGCGGCCCGGTCGACGCCGGAGAAGTCGGCGTCCAGCGACCAGCCGCGGCTGCTCTGGACCAGGCCGGCCGTGGTGAAGGCGCTCTGGTCGACCATCATCGGGCCGAAGGTGGTGAAGCCGGCGACCTCGATCTCGTGGCCGCCGACCGGGTCGATCCGCCAGTACGGGGCGGCCGGGTCGGTGGCCCGGTAGACGCCGGTGATCCGGACGGTCAGCGGCTTGCTGTCGTTCCGGTCGACGAGCCGGACCTCGGCGGGCAGGGCCTGCTCGGTCAGACCGAGCCGGCGCAGCAGGCTCTGCGGGACGGCGGCCTCCGGGGCGGCGGACTGGGCCGGCCGGGTGGCGGCGCCCGGCCAGGCGCCGGCCATCAGTTGGACCCGGCCGCGGTCGAGGTCGGCGAGGACCGTCAGGTCGAGCTGGGCGCCGGGGGCCTGGCCGGCG
>NZ_LFVW01001240.1:0-1223 GCF_001182915.1 Kitasatospora sp. MY 5-36 | reverse complement strand
CGCCGCGACCCGGCGGCCGGCCGCGGAGGACCGGGCGCTGGCCTACCCGCTGCTGGTCCGCAACGCGGCCCGGTCGGGTGAGCCGGCCGCCGTCGGCGAACTCCTCGACGACCTGCTGCGGCTGCGCAACGAGCAGGATCCGGTCCGCTCCCCGGCCCTGGTCGCGCTGGCCGAGGTCCCGCCCGCGCTCTTCCGGGGGGAGGCGGCGGCCGCCGCCCTCGGCCGGATCGCCACCGACGCCGTCGAGGCCCGGGACACCTCCTGGCAGACCCGCGGAGCGCTCTCGCACCTCGCCCTCGCCGTCCTGCGGGAGCACGCGGTGAGCGGTGAACAGCCGCTGCTGGGCTGGGCCCTGGCCGCCCTGCGGCAGCTCTCCGGGATGCTCGGCAGCGTTCCGCTGGGCCGACTGGACACCGTGCTCCGGCGCGGACAGGAGGCACAGGTCTTCGAGGCGCTGCGCCCGTGGCTGGCGGCCGGCGCGGACCGGGTCGACCACACGCTGACCTTCGCCCTGGCCGGAGCCCTGGGCCGGCGCGCCCACCACCTGCCCGAACTGCAGGAACTCCTCTGGGAGGCCATCCAGTTCGGCGACAACGCGACCTTCATCCAGGCCGTACGGCACTGGCTCGCGGACCCGGCCACCCGCGGCGAACGGGTGGCACGGGTGCTGGAACTGGAACCGTCGGCCGCCGTCCTGCCGCCGGTGCTCCGGGTGCTGGCCCGCGGGCGCACCGACCTGCTGGACACCGTCCTCGCCGACATCCCGCCGTACGGGCGCTTCCTGGCGGCGGGGACGCACTGGCTGCCGCCGGTCGACGGCATCGAGGGCTGGACACCCGGACAACAGGCCGCCGCCGCACGCCTGTTGGCGGAGGCCGCGGCCGACGCCTCGCTGCCCCGGCAGGTACGGGCCGGACACCTGTGCACCGTGGTGGCGGTCCCCGAGCGCGGCTTCGCCACCGTCCGGCCGTACGTCGACTCCCCGGACACCGTGCTCGCCGAGGCCGCGCTCGGAGCCCTGATCTGGACCGACCGGCCCGCCGAGGCACTGCCCCTGCTGCTCGCCCAGGCCGGGAACGACCGGGCACGGGTCGCGCTGTACGCGGCCGGGCGGGCCGCCGGGTTCGTCGCGCCGTCGCGACTGGCGGGCATGCTGCGGGCGGTGCTGCTGCCGACGGCGGACGGGGCCGCGGAAGCCGGTGGCGGGGCGGCCGGTGGCGGGG
>NZ_LFVW01001239.1:0-1229 GCF_001182915.1 Kitasatospora sp. MY 5-36 | reverse complement strand
AGGACCTCGCGCACCGCCTCCAGGAGGCCGGCCGCGACCTCGCCCGGCGCGGCGGCGACGCGGAGGGCGCGCTGCTGCTCGAACGCGCCGCCACCCTCAGCCCCAGCTCCTGCGAGCGCGCCCGCCGGCTCACCTGGGCCGCGGTGATGTCCGCCCACGGCGGGCAACTGCGGCACACCGCGGCCCTGGTGGAGGACCTGAAGGCCAGCACCGTGCCCGAGGACGTCGCCCCGCTGTTCGCGTACGCGGTGGTCTACGTCGACCAGAGCCACCATGTCGACTTCGAGTCCTCCTCCGCCCTGCTGCCCGCGGCCCTCGACGCGCTGACCGCGCCGGGCGCCGAATCCTTCGGCGGGCTGGTCGAGCAGGCCTACTTCAAACTCCTCCTGGCCGCCAGCTACACGGACGACCCCTGGGCCTGGCAGGCCCTGGAACGGCACCGGGAGAACGTCTCCGAGGCGGGCAGGCTCTGCCTGCGCGCCTGGACCGACCCGGGCCCGGACACGGCCGCCGCGCTCCGGGCGGCGGCCGCGGACCTCAGCGCGGAGCAGGAGGCCGGTGCGGCCTGGCTCCTGCTCTGGACCGCCTCGGCGCTCGACTGCCCCGAGGGCGACCTGTGGCGCCGCTTCACCGGGCTGCACGGCTACGCCACCCAGGGCTCGGTCGCCAAGGCCAGGTGCCACCAGGACTTCCTGCTCGGGCAGTGGGACCGGGCGGCCGTCTGCCTGCGCGAGGCCGGGATCGCGGAGGAGCTCGGCTACCGCACCAACGCCCTGGTGTTCCGCCTGTACCACGCCCACTTCCTGGCCGGCCGGGGTGACGAGGACGGCCTGCGGGAGATCGAACAGGCCGTCCGGCCGACCGCCACCCGCGCCCGGATGCGGTACGTCCTGGACCGCCTGAGCCACCTGCGCGGCCTGGCCGCGCTCGCCCACCGGCGCTACGAGGAGGCGTACGCCCACTTCTGCGAGCTCACCCCGCCCGGACACCTGCCCGGCGGCCGGCCCTGGCACCACACGCTGGTCCTCGACCTGGTGACGGCCGCCGTGCACACCGGCCGGCACGAGGAGGCCCGGCAGCACCTCGCGGCCGGACGCGCGGCCCGCTCGGCGGAGATCTCCGGCCGCCACGCCTTCCTCTTCGCGGCCGCCACCGCCCTGGCCGCCGACGACGACGAGGCCGACGCCGCCTACCGCGCCGCGTACGCCGTGCCGGGCGCCGAGCGGTGG
>NZ_LFVW01001238.1:0-1236 GCF_001182915.1 Kitasatospora sp. MY 5-36 | reverse complement strand
CCCGGCTGGCCGGCTGGGGCCGGGCCGGGGACGCCCACCACGTCTGCCGCCCGGAACCGGAGGGCGACGGGACGGCCCGGGCGATCGGGGCCGCGCTCACCCGCGCGGGCGTCGATCCGGCCGAGGTCGGCTACGTCAACGCCAACGGCACCGGCTCGACCCTCGCCGACCGGGCCGAGGCCCGCGCCCTGCGGCGGGTGTTCGGCCCGCACACCGACCGTCTGCCGGTCAGCTCCAGCAAGTCCGTGCACGGGCACGCCCTGGAGGCCTCCGCACTGCTCGAACTCGCCGTCACCATCGGCGCGTTGGGCACCGGCCTGCTCCCGGTCAACGCCGGCTGGCTCGGCCCCGACCCGGACCTCGCGCTGGACCTCGTCCTGGACGGCCCGCACGCCGCCAGGCCGCCGTACGCCCTCAGCCTCAACTCCGCCTTCGGCGGCGCCAACACCGCCCTCCTGCTGGCCCCGGGATGACCGCCACCGCCATGACCACCGCCGAGAACACCCCTGCCGACCACACCCACGGACTGCGGATCCTCGCCGAGGCCCGCCGCCCCGCACCCGGCCTGGACGGGCCGCCGCCACCGCTGCCCGGCTTCGCCGCCTCCGCCTTCAACCCGCTGGTCGCCGACACCGCCGAGCGCTGCCTGCGCGCCCACCACGGCGAACCGCCCGCCCCCGGACGGACCGCCCTGCTGCTCGCCAGCGCGAGCGGCGACCTCGACACCGCACGGGCCATCGAGCGCAGCGCCGAACCCGGGCAGCGGACCGGCCCACTGCTGTTCTTCCAGTCCAACCCCAACGCCGTCCTCGGGCACGTCTCCGCGCGCTGGGGCCTGACCGGCCCGATCGTGGCGATCTGCCCGGCCGAGGCCGAACCCGGCGTGGTCCCGGCCGAGGCGTTCGAACTCGCCGCGCTGCTGCTCCAGGACGGCGACGCCGATCTGGTGCTGGCCGTGGCCGTCGAGCAGACGCCCGACGGGGACCGGGCCGCGGCCGTCCTGCTCGCCCCTCCGGCGGCGGGGAACCGGCCGGACTGACCCCTCCGAACCGTCCGACCGGACCGAACCGCCGCCCGGACTGAACCCCGCGACCGCCCCCGGCCGTAGGAACCATCGAGGCCCGGCGCCTGACGCAGCCGCACCCGGCACACCAGCGCCCCCGCCCGTCCCCGCCTCGCTCCCGGCACCCGCCGCCCGAGCGACCTCCCCTCCAGAAGCCAGGTCCTCGTGCCCAT
>NZ_LFVW01001237.1:0-1236 GCF_001182915.1 Kitasatospora sp. MY 5-36 | reverse complement strand
GGCGGCCCCGGCCTCCGGCGCCCCGGCCGCCACCGCCCCGGCCCCCGCGGTGCCCGCCGCGAGCGTGCCGGTCGGCGGCTCGGCCCAGGTCAAGGACCCGGCCACCGGGGACGCCGTCTACATCGTCCAGCCCAAGGCCGGCCAGTACTGCGCCTTCTCCGCCGTGTGCACCCACGCGGGCTGCGCCGTGGACGCGCCGAAGAACGGCCAGCTGTACTGCCCCTGCCACGGCTCCCGGTTCGACGCCGCGACCGGTGCGGTGGTCAACGGGCCGGCGGTCAAGCCGCTGCCCAGGTACGCCGTCAGCAAGGACGGGGACCGGCTGACCCTGGGCCCGCAGCAGAGCTGACGCCCTAGGGTCGGGCGGGGCGGGTCACTCCTCGCGGTCGGGCCGGCCGCGCCGGGCCACCGCCGCGACCGCGCCGGCCAGGCCGCCGACGCCGAGCACGATGAAGGTGACCGGGATGACGATCCGCCCGTTCACCGACTGGTCGTTGAGCGCCGCGACCAGGTAGAGCACGGCGATCACCGTGAACAGCGCGCCCGCGATCAGCGAGAACAGGTCGAGCCGGTGCTTCCTCACTGCTGGACCACCTTGATGTTGCCGAGCCCGATCCCGAGTTCGAGATTGAGGGTCCCCTTGACCGGCTGCCCGTTGGCAGGGCCGATCAGGTAGGTGTGCCGCCCGGTGCCGTCGCTCCGGTCACCGGGGAGGGCGACGTTGCCGAGGCCGATCCGGGTCACCAGGTTCACCGTCACGTCGTCCGGCACGGTGACGGTCATGTCGCCGACGCCCAGGTCGACCTTGGTGGCGAGGGCGGCCCCGGCCGGGTCGAGTCCGGACAGGTCCAGCCTGATCTCCCCGGCGCCCAGGTTGTACCGGTCGTGCAGGTCGGACGCCGAGGCGACGGTCCAGGCGCGGTCGCCCACCGCGTCGCGCACGGAGTCCGGCGAGTGGCCGACGAAGGCCAGCGCCAGGGTGAGCAGCAGACCGGTCACCGCCAGCCGCCGGGCCCTGCCGAACTTCGCGCCGACCAGCAGCGTCAGGCCCACCACCAGCAGCGCGGTGGCCAGCACCGTCGCGCTCAGCACGGTGGGGTTGTGGCCGCGGTCGACGGAGGCGGACCAGACCGCGGCGGCGGCGCCGATCGCCAGCAGGAAGCCGAAGAAGCCGAGTGCCGAGCGCTCCCGGGGGCGCCGTGCGGCGGCGGCCTCGGGGCGGCGCTTCGCGCCCTC
>NZ_LFVW01000122.1:0-3784 GCF_001182915.1 Kitasatospora sp. MY 5-36 | reverse complement strand
GCTCGTGGCGGCCGTTGGCGCGGTCGCCGCCGTTGCCGGTGCCGCCGCCCGGGAAGCCCTGCCCGGGCGCGAAGCCCTGCTGACCGCCCTGACCGCCCTGACCGCCCGCGAAGCCCCCCTGGCCACCCGGAGCACCCGGGCCGCCCTGGCCGAACCAGTGCCCGTTGCCGTTGCCGGTGCCGCCCGGGAAGCCCTTGCCGCCCCGGTGCCCCATGCCGCCCGGCCCGGACCCGCCCTTCACGCCCGGCCCGGCGGTCACGATCGAGCCGGTGTGCGGGGAGTTCACGGTGTCCACCGCGTACGCGGCCGGACCGCCGAGCGCCGCCGCCAGGCCGGCTACCCGGGGGTGGGGCATGAGGTTCACGGGGTCCGAGAGGTTCGTGGGGAAGGCCGGTCTGGCCGTCGGCACGGCGCTGGTGCTGGCGGCCTGCTCCGGTGGCGGGGGCGGTGGTTCGGCGGGCGGCTCGTCCGCGCCCGGGGCGGCGGGGACGGGGGTCTCGGCGAAGCCGACCGCGACGCCGACGCCGACCCCGACCCGGGCGCCGTACGGCCCGGTGCTCAGCGCGAGCGTCGACCCGGTCACCGTCGCGCTCGCCCAGGTGGCCGGCGCCAAGGACCTGGGCGACCTCGACACCGTGCTCGGCGGCATCGTCACCAGCGCGCAGGGCGCCGCCAAGTCCCTGAGCGTGGCGGACGAGCCGCCCGGGGTGACGGCGGCGCGGAAGGAACTGGTGGCGGCGCTGACCTCGCTCGCCACCGACGCCGGCAAGGTCCGCAGCGACATCAAGTTCCACGACGTCTGCGCGCTGAGCTCGGCCGAGGCCGAACTGGGCGCCTCCCAGGGGCTGGCGGCGGTGTCGGCGGCCCTCGTCACGATGACCGCGGCCGGCTACCAGACCACCTTCGCCGTCCCGCCGCTGCCCCAGCAGCAGTCCCGCGCGCTGGACAACGGCACCATGGTCCGGAAGGGGAAGCTGCGCGGCGAGGGCGTGTTCAAGGTCGAGAACGGCGGCAAGGTGGACGCCGTGGTGTCGCTCGCGCTGAACGGCAAGGCCGTGCACTCGGTGTTCGTCGGCAAGGGGCAGCACGCCAGTGTCGACGGCGTGGAGGACGGGACGTACGAGGTCTACGTCTCCGGGGGTGCGGACTGGGACTCCGACGCCAAGGGCTTCACCCAGAACTGCCAGTTCACCAAGTTCGAGGACACCTTCCCGTTCGAGACCGGCCGGACCGCGACCTCCTGGGAGATCACCCTCCAGCCGGTGGCCGACGGCAACGCCAAGACCAACGACGTGGACCCGAACGCCTTCCCGCAGCCGTAGCCGTAGCCGCAACCGCAGCCGCAGCCGTATCCACTGCCCCGGCCCGTAACGGGCATACCGGGACGGGTCGTTGCCGTCGGATGGCACGGCCCGTGCCGGGCAGTGGCGAGTTCGGTCACACTCCTTGACCTCTTGAAGTGGCCATGGCACTTTCATGCGGCGCGGGCGTCGGCGACCAGTCGTACACCCCGCGATCCCCCACAAGGAGAGCCATGTTCAAGAGACTTGTCGCGGTGGCCGGTACGAGTGCCGTCGTCGCGGGCGGGCTGGCCTTCGCCGCCGCCCCCGCGCACGCCGTCCAGGCGGCCGACCTGACGTCCACCATCGCCCTGAGCAACTGCTCGGCCTCGCTGGTCCGTTACCCCACCTCGGCGGCCGGCGACCGGGCGCTGATGCTCACCAACGGACACTGCCTGCCGACCATGCCCTCGGCCGGCCAGGTCATCCAGAACACCACCGCCAGCCGCAGCGGCACCCTGCTGGACGGCGCGGGCAACAGCCTGGGCACCGTCCAGGCCGACAAGCTGCTCTACGCGACCATGACCGGCACCGACGTCGCCCTCTACCAACTCACCGACACCTACGGGTCGATCAGCTCGAAGTACGGCGCCACCGCGCTGACGATCAGCGACGCCCACCCGACCGACGGCGCGTCGATGTACATACCCTCGTCGTACTGGAAGCAGGTCTGGAACTGCTCCGTCAACGGCTTCGTGCCGACCCTGCGCGAGGACGCCTGGACCTGGCACGACTCGCTGCGCTACAGCTCCGGCTGCAACACCACGCACGGCACCTCCGGCTCGCCGATCGTCGACTCCGCCAGCGGGCGGATCGTCGGCATTAACAACACCGGCAACGACGACGGCGGCATGTGCACCCTCAACAACCCGTGCGAGGTGGCCGCCGACGGCACCACCAAGGCCTACAAGGGCCAGAGCTACGGTGAGGAGACGTACTGGTTCACCACCTGCCTGAACTCCTCCACCCGGGCCATCGACCTCAACGTGGCCGGCTGCCTGCTCACCAAGCCGGCCGGCAGTGCCGTCTCGGTGTCCAACCCGGGCAACCAGTCCACCGCCGTCGGCGGCGCGGTGAACCTCCAGATCAACGCCTCCGGCGGCACCGCCCCGCTGTCCTACGCCGCGAGCGGCCTGCCCGCCGGGCTGTCGATCAACTCCTCCACCGGCGCGATCACCGGCACAGTCTCCACCGCGGGCAGCTCCACCGTCACCGTCACCGTGACGGACGCCGCCGGCAAGTCGGCCTCCACCAGCTTCACCTGGGCCGTCTCCACCGGTGGCGGCGGCTGCACCCCGGCGCAGCTGCTGGGCAACGAGGGCTTCGAGTCGGGCACGGCCACGCCGTGGACCGCGTCGAGCGGCGTGGTGGACAGCAGCGCCTCGCAGGCGGCCCACAGCGGCTCCTGGAAGGCGTGGCTGAACGGCTACGGCTCCACCCACTCGGACTCGCTGTCGCAGACGGTGAGCATCCCGGCGGGCTGCAAGGCGACGCTGAGCTTCTGGCTGCACATCGACACCGCCGAGTCGGGCACCACCGCGTACGACAAGCTGACCGTCTCGGTGAACGGCACCGCGCTGAAGACCTACTCCAACGTGGACGCCGCGGCCGGCTACCAGCAGCGCACCTTCGACCTGTCGGCCTACGCGGGCCAGTCCGTCACCGTGAAGTTCGCCGGGACCGAGGACGCCTCGCTCCAGACCAGCTTCGTGATCGACGACACCTCCATCCAGACCAGCTGACGCCAACGCCCGGGCGCCGGTGGCCAGTTCGACGGCCACCGGCCCCCGGGCACGGGCACCGGCCTATGCTGGTGGGATGATCAAGCCGATTGAGCTGGTGATTTTCGACTGCGACGGCGTCCTGGTGGACAGCGAGGTGATCGCCGTCCGGGTGCTGGTGCGGCTCGGCGAGGAGTACGGCTGGCCGCTGACCGAGGCGGAGGCGATCGAGCTCTTCGTCGGACGGTCCGAGGCGGCCAACCGGGCCACGGTCACCGAACGGCTCGGCGGTGAGACGGCGACGGTGTGGAGCAAGCGCTTCGTCGAACTGCACGCCGAGGCGGTGGACGCCGGACTGACCCCCGTGGACGGCCTGCCGGAGGCGCTGGCCGCGATCACCCTGCCCACCTGCGTGGCCTCCAGCGGCACCCACGAGAAGATGCGCCACACCCTGGGCCGGACCGGCCTCCACGACCACTTCGCCGGGCGGATCTTCAGCGCCACCGAGGTCGAGCGCGGCAAGCCCGCACCGGACCTCTTCCTGCACGCCGCCCGCTCGATGGGCGTCGACCCGGCCGCCTGCGTGGTGGTCGAGGACAGCCGCCCCGGCGTCGAGGCCGCCCGCGCCGCCGGGATGCGCGCACTCGGCTACGCGGGCGGCGTCACCGCCGCGGAACGGCTGGCCGGGCCGGGCACCGTGGTCTTCGACGACATGCGCGAGCT
>NZ_LFVW01001236.1:0-1237 GCF_001182915.1 Kitasatospora sp. MY 5-36 | reverse complement strand
GGGCCGGCCGGCTCGTCGCCGGCGGTGGCGCAGGCCGTCGCGCCGAGGGCGATCGCACCGGCTCCGGCGAGGGAGCGCAGCACCGTGCGGCGGGCGAGGGGGGACTGGGACACGGTGGACTCCGGTGGGGCTGGGGGGTGGATCCGGCGCGGCGGGGAGGGCGGGCTCCGGGAGAGCGGCCCACGCGGCGATGGTCGGCGGCGGACGAGGAGGTCGTCCGGGAGGACGAGGTCGGTCGGCAGCGCCGGGACCGACTCTCGCATTGACTGAAAAATCAGTCAAGCTTTACGGTGAAGTCACCCAAACCACCCCGAGACGACCGGGGGCGCCGTACGAGCGGCCCCGGTCACGACGACGAAAGGCCGGGTGAGGCGGCGATGCTGCGCAATGGTCTGGAGCCCTGGCACGTGCTGGTCACGGTGGCCGTGCTGGTGCTGCTGTTCGGCTCCAAGAAGCTGCCCGAGATGGCGCGCGGACTGGGGAAGTCGATGCGGATCCTGAAGTCCGAGACGGCGGCCCTGCGGGAGGACGGTGCGCCCGGCGGGGCGGTCACCGAGCCGCCCGGTGGAGCAACCGCGGGTTCGCCCGGCGGAGCGACGGCCGGTTCACCTGGCGGAGCGACGCCCGGTGTGCCCGGCGGAGCCGTCACCGAGCCGCCCGCGGCCCCGCAGGCCGGGCCGGTGAAGCGGCCGCTCTGACCGGCGGGCCCGTACGCGAGCCCGCCGCCGACGCCGGGAGCCGTCGTTCCCCCGCCGCCCGACGGGGGAACGACGGCCCTCAGCCGTTGCGGCGGTAGTGGTCCAGGGACACCCGGACCGGCCCGTCCGGGCCCGCGGTCGACAGCACCCGGACGACCGCGAGGTCCCGGCCGTCCGCGGACCGGACGCAGAAGGCGCCGCGCGGCCCGACGGCGGCGAACGGGATCCGCCCGGCCGGGCGGCTGCCGAGGCCCTTGAGGCACTCGGCCGGGCCCAGTCCGGCGTCCCGGCCGATGAAGGAGTCGGCGTTCTCCGGCACCAGGAACTCGCCCTCGCCGCGGCCGACGTACCAGGTCGCGCTGTCGGTCGGGACCACGGTGCCGGTGGCGAGGTCGAACTCGTAGCCGGCGTCCGCCGAGGTCAGCTCGACCGCGCGGTAGGCCGGGGCGTACTCGGGGGCGGGGGCGGACGGCGGTGCGGCGCCCGGCGCGACGGGGACGGACCGGGTGGGCGACGGCGACCCGGCGGGCGTCGGGGCG
>NZ_LFVW01001235.1:0-1240 GCF_001182915.1 Kitasatospora sp. MY 5-36 | reverse complement strand
CGGGGCGGGCGGCACGGGGGCACCGGCCGGCGGCGGGACGGGCGCGCCCGGCTGCGCGGCGTACGGGGCCTGCGGGGCGTTGGGGTTGAACGGCGCGTTGGGGTTGAACGGCGCCTGCTGGGCGGCGTTCGGGTTGAACGGCGCGTTCGGGTTGAACGCCCCCTGCGGCGCGTTCGGGTCGAACGGGGCGGCCGCCTGCGCGGGCTGCTTCTTGGCGTTGCTGCGCTCCACCAGCGCCTTCACCGAGGCGACGATCATGCCGACCGGCAGGATGAACGCCTTGAAGAAGATGGTGTACGTGCCGCCCTCGAAGACGAACGCCAGGTAGTAGGCGTACCCCAGGAACGCGAGGCCGAGGACGAGGTTGAGGATGCGCAGGCCGACCTTCAGTCCGCCGGCCGCGACCCCGAGGGCCACCATGATGGCGCCGCTGAGGGCCAGCAGTACGACGTACCAGGAGAAGAGCGGTTCGGCGCTGAAGTCGAGATTGTTCACGGGGGCTTTCCTGGGAGGGGAAGGAGAAAAACGGCGGGAACCGTTCGGGGACGACAGCGCACAGTACTGGAGGCGGCCGACATCCGTCGCCGCCTTTGTGTCACGGTGTCATTGCGCCGGTCCGGAGCGGGAGTAGACGAGGTGGGGAAATGACGGGGTTTGAGGTGCTGCGGGTCTTTTGCGGGCCCGACGGGAGCCACGGGAACGCGCTCGGGGTGGTGCGCGACGGCGCCGCCGTGCCGGGTCGCGCGGACCGGCAGCGGGTCGCGCGCGAACTGGGCTTCAGCGAGACGGTGTTCGTCGACGACCCGGAGCGCGGGGAGATCGACATCTACACCCCGTCGGTGCGCCTGCCGTTCGCCGGCCACCCGTGCGTGGGCGCCGCCTGGCTGCTCGGGGTGGACCGGCTGGTCACGGCCGCCGGCGAGGTGGCCGTGCGGCGCGAGGGCGGGCTGATCCGGATCGAGGCCCGGCCGGAGTGGGCCCCGGGGCGCACGCTGCGGCCGTACGGTTCGGCGGCCGAGGTGGAGGCGCTGGAGGTGCCGCCGCCGGGGGAGTGGGTCTACGCCTGGGCCTGGCAGGACGAGGCGGCCGGCACCGTCCGGGCCCGGGCCTTCCCCGGGCGGGGCGACGGGATCGACGAGGACGAGGCGACCGGTGCGGCCGCCCTGCTGCTGGCCGCGCACCTCGGCCGGGCGCTGACCATCACCCAGGGCCGGGGCTCGCGGCTGCTGGCCGGGCCGCG
>NZ_LFVW01001234.1:0-1243 GCF_001182915.1 Kitasatospora sp. MY 5-36 | reverse complement strand
GCTGGCCGTCGTCCCGAGCCCCTCCCACGGCGGCGGGCGAGGACGACGTGCCGGTGGCGCAGCCGCGGGGTGCGCAGCACGCTGCCGCCGGGCGCGGCGAGGGTGGTGCGCGGCAGCAGCGGGCGGAAGTCGACGACCCCGTTGGGGTGGTCGGCAAGCAGTGGGCCGAGCCGCCGGGGCAGCATGACCGGCGCGAGGAAGCCCAGGTAGAGGACGTCGAGCAGTTCGCCGGTGCCGCGCAGCCGTAGCCGGAGCTGGTCGTCGGCCGGGTCATGGACGAGGTCGAGGTCGGCCTCGGCAAGGCTGGTCCACCGCCGGTCGGGGCCGATCTCGTCGGCGAGCAGCCGGGGGTGGAGGTTGGCGTTGAAGCCGCCGACCGGCCGGACCTGGGCGGCGCGGGCGCCGGCGCCGAGCCCGGAGCGGAGCTGCCGGGCGACCTCGGCGGCGGCCCGCGGGGGCAGGCCGTCGAGGAACCGGCTGGTGAAGCGCCCCCAGCCGCCGTAGACGTGGTTGACGCACACCAGGCCGTCCCCGGGGTCGCGTTGGAGGAACCAGGAGTAGCTGAGCGGCCGGGCCGCGGTCCAGTGGGGCAGTCGGGCGGCCAGGGCGCGGACCCGCTCGGCGGGGAGCACGAGTTCGCCGTCCAGCTCCGGGAGGTGGGCGAACTCCTGCCGTAGCAGGGCCAGTTCGTCCAGCAGGCCGGTATCCGCCCAGGCGTCCGCCGCGTCGGCGCCGAAGTCCCAGGGCGCGTCGCACACCCCGCCGACGCCGTAGCGGGCGACGAAGCGGTCCCGGGCGGCCCGGCGCATCAGGTGGCCGTGGTCGAACAGCTCGGCGAGCGCGGTGAGTTCGGCGATCGCCGTACGGTCGGCCGCGCTCAGTCGGGGGCGCGGCGCGGCCGGCGTGTGGACGTCCTCGCTGAGGACGCTGAGCGGCGCGGCCTCGTCCGGCACCGGCCGTCCGGCGTCGGCCAGCAGTCGCCGCCAGTGGTCGGCGAGGGAGGCCAGCAGGGCGGGGCGGCGCTCGCCCGGAGTCGCCACCAACGAGCGTGTCGTCAGGTCGAGTCGGTCGAGCCGTTCGGCCAGTGCGGCGTCCTCCGGCCACTGCCGCAGCCAGTCGGCCAGGCTGCGGAGCGGCCGCCGGTCCTGCGGGTCGACCGGCTCGGCGGGCACCAGCAGCCGGGCCGTCAGGAGCCGGCCCACGAAGCGGTGCGCGGCCGGGTCGTCGCCCGGGCGCCCGAGGG
>NZ_LFVW01001233.1:0-1248 GCF_001182915.1 Kitasatospora sp. MY 5-36 | reverse complement strand
CCGCCGTGGCCCCGCGTGCCCGGGGCCGGCGCCCGGGCCGTGCGGAGGCGAGCCGACGGGGCGCCGGTCCCGAGCCGGTCGTCCGGCCGGGGCCGAGGGCCTGACGGGAGGAATCCGCTCACTGTGGTGATCGGCACCGTGGGACCATCAGGGCCCGTCGGGGACCGGATGCGCCCGGCGGGTGAGGGGCGGCACGGCACGGGAACGGAGGGCCCTGATGGCGGAGCGGCAGTCGCCGACGGCGAGAGAGCTGGTGCTCGGCTTCGTCGCCGCGCTCGACCGGGCGGAGGCGGCGTTGTGCGAGGCGGTGCCGCCGCTGGAGCGCTTGGCGGACATCCTGGCGGCGGCACGCTCGGGGCGGATCGGCCGGAGTGGTGAGGCCGGCGGCTACGCGTACCTGGTGCACGGGGCGGGATGCCGGATGACCGACCCGGCCGGAGTCCAGATCGACGTGGACTTCATCGACGGCACGGCGGCGTTCGACCTCTGGCGGCTGCGCTGCTACGGGCGGAGCCTGGCGACGCCCGTCGAGTGGCCGTCGGAGGAGCCCGGTCCGGCGGTCCGGGGGCTCGACGACCTGCTCGTCGAGCTGCGGCCGGGCTGGTTCGCCCCGGCCGGATCCCGTGCGGACGCCCTCGCGTCGGGTTGACCGGTGGCCGCCCGGTCGGCTCAGCGGTGCTCGGCCATGCCGTCGCCGATGAGGGCGGCGAGTTCCAGGTAGTCGAGGCGGGCCCGGGCGCGGAGGGCGGCGGGGGCGGCCGGGAGGGTGAGGGCGGCGCGGCAGCGGGCGCGGAAGTGGGGGAGGAGGTCGCGGTCGGCGACCGGGCGGTCGGTGGGCGGGGCGGGGGTGAAGGCGGCGACCGCCCCGCGGGCCAGGCCGTGGTGGCCGAGGGCGGCGAGGTGGTCGAGGAGGGCGTCGGCGGTGCGGGCTCCGGTGGCGGAGGCCGGGGCGCAGAGGAGCAGCCGGTCGGCGTGTTCGACGGCGGCGAGCCGGACCTCGGCCGGGGCGCCGGTGGTGTCCGCGAGGACCACCGGGTAGTGGCCGTCGGCCTCGCCGAGGGCCTCCCGCAGGGCGGCCGGGTCCGGCCGTACGGACCGCAGCACCCGGCCGCCCGTGCGGCATTCGCTCCCGGCGGGCCCGGCGGTGGTGAGGACGAGCACCGGGTGGGCCCGGTGTTCCGCGAGCAGGGCGCCGAGGAGGGCGGCGGCCCCCTCGGCGGGGCCGCCCAGGACGGCGATCCGGTGGCG
>NZ_LFVW01001232.1:0-1266 GCF_001182915.1 Kitasatospora sp. MY 5-36 | reverse complement strand
GTGAGATCGGCCCCGGAGCACCCGTCGGCCGCCGCCGCCCGGATCGCGGCCGCCTGCGGGCTGCTGCCGCTCGCCGTACGGGTCGCGGGCACCCGGCTGGCCGTGCTGCGCCACCTCCCGCTGGCCGAGTACGCGGCCCGGCTGGAGGACCCGGCGGGCGCCCTGGACGAACTGGTCGCCGGAGACGTCACCGTCCGGGCCCGGCTGGACTCCGGCTGGCGCGACCTCACCGACCAGGGCCGGCTCGCCCTCGCCCGGCTCGCCGCCCTGCCGCTCGCCCTGCTCTTCACCCTCCCGGAGGCCGCCGCCGCCCTCGGCCGGCCCGAACGGCTCGCCCTGCGCACCCTGGAGGCGCTCACCGACACCGGGGCGGTGACCTCCCCCACCGGCGAGGTCACCGCCCACGCCGCGCTGTACGCCCTGCCCCGGCTCACCCATCTGCACGCCCGGGAGCGGGCGGTGCAGACCGCCGTCGGGGCACCGGAGACCGTCGGGGCACCGCAGACCGCCGTCGCGGCGCCCGCGCGGTCCCCGGAACCCGTGTGACAGCCCCAGGACCGGCTCACCCCAGGGTCAGCAGGTCCAGCACGTCCGCCCGCTCCGCCCCGCGCCCCTCCGTCAGCCCGGACAGCGCCAGCAGCACCCCGGCCGCCCCCGTGTGCAGGTCCGCCGAGAAGCGCCGCAGCCGCATCCCCGGCACCAGCAGCCCCTCCGGCCGGGCCACCAGGTGCCACTGGAGCCGGCCCACCTGGCCGAGCACCGCCTCCCGGGCCGGCGCCCCGCCCAGCCGGTCCAGCGCCAGCGTCAGCCCGACCCGGCCCCGGAACAGCCCCGGCTCCCGGATGAACCCGGGCGCGCAGACCTTCCGCACATCGGCCAGGAAGGCCTCCCCGCCCGGCAGTTCGCCGTGCTCCAGGTACTCCCGCAGCACCAGCGCGATCCCGCTGCTGCCACGGTCCAGGTAGGCCAGCCTGCGCCCGGACTCCAGCACCTGCGCGGACCCGTCGGGCACCCGGACGCACCGCGCCACCGCCCGCTCCAGCGCCACCCGCCCGGAGTCCAGCAGCCACCGCTCCCCGGTCCGCCGGTACAGCCGCAGCTGGAGCAGCGCGACACCCGCCAGCCCGTACAGCAGCCCGGCGGCCGCGGGCTCGTCCAGCCCGGGCACCGGCCCGCCGCCCAGCACCGCGGCCAACTCCCGTGCGTCGTCCAGCGCGTGGACCAGCTCCCGGGGGCTGTCCAGCGCGTCCGCCAGCCGCAGCCGGG
>NZ_LFVW01001231.1:0-1269 GCF_001182915.1 Kitasatospora sp. MY 5-36 | reverse complement strand
CGGGGCCAGGGGCGCAGGCGGGGCCAGGGGCACCGGCGGCCGGGCGACCGCCTCCCGCGACGGGCCCCCGTCGGGCGCGGACTGCCGCAGGCCCGGGACGGACGAGACCCCCGCCGAGCCGTGCCCGGTACGGACCAGGACTGTTCCGCGGGACTTCACCGCTACGTTTCGAGTACCCAAGAGAATCGTTTCGCCCTCCGGCCGGCCTGCGCCACCACCTGGCTTGTCGCTACTGGCGCCAAGGCAGCGTGGCACGGCCCGACCGACCGTCCGACGAATCACGCGAAGCCCGGACATCCGGGCCCGGAACGCGCTACTCTCCCCGCCCCCGGTCGCCCCGGGTGTCCATCCGCACACCCAGGGCAACCGGAGAGCCGGGCTCGACGGCGGTCCTCAGAGCTGCCGCAGCAGCATCCCCGGCTGCTCCACACAGTCCGCGACGAACCGCAGGAAGCCGCCCGCCGTCCCGCCGTCGCAGACCCGGTGGTCGAAGGTGAACGACAGCTGGGTCACCTCGCGGACCGCCAACTCCCCTTGGTGGACCCAGGGTTTGGCGACGATCCGACCGACCCCGAGCATCGCCGCCTCCGGGTGGTTGAGGATCGGGGTCGAGCCGTCCACGCCGAACACCCCGTAGTTGTTCAACGTGAAGGTGCCGCCGGTCAGTTCGGCCGGGGTGAGCGCGCCGCTGCGCGCCGCCTCGGTCAACCGGCTCAGCTCCTCGCCGAGTTGCCCGGTGCTGCGGTTCTGCGCGTCCCGCACCACCGGGACGACCAGTCCGCGCTCGCCCTGCGCGGCGAAGCCCAGGTGCACCGCCGAGTGCCGGACGACGCCCGAACCGTCCCCGGTCACCGAGGAGTTGAGCTCCGGGAAGCGCGCCAGGGCGACGGTGCAGATCCGCGCCAGCAGCGCCAGCACGCTCACCTTCGGCCCCGGCGTGGCGTTCAACTGCCGCCGCAGTGCCATGAGTTCGGTGGCATCGGCGTCCACCCAGCAGGTCGCCGCCGGGATCTCCCGGTGGCTGCGGCTCAGCTTCTCGGCCACCGCCTTGCGCAGCCCGCGCAGCGGGACCACGCCGTCCTGCCCGGCCGGCCCGGCGGGCGCCGGAGCGGCCACCTTGGCCGCGACCGCCCGTTCGACGTCCGCGCGCATGATCAGTCCGTCGGGCCCGCTCCCGGTGAGCGCGGCCAGGTCGACCCCCTGCTCCCGGGCCAGCCGCCGCACCAGCGGCGAGATCACCGGCACCACCGCCGGCCCGGCCGGGACGAC
>NZ_LFVW01001230.1:0-1271 GCF_001182915.1 Kitasatospora sp. MY 5-36 | reverse complement strand
CGCGGCCGGGCGGGCCGGCGGCCAGAAGCGGCGGTGCTGGAAGGCGTAGGTCGGCAGTTCGACGCGCCGCGCGGCGTCCCGGACGTCGGCGGGGGCGGGCAGCACGGCGGTCCAGTCGACGGGCAGGCCGTGGACGTGGGCGGTGCCGATCGAGCGCAGCAGCCGGTCGGCGCCGTCGTCGTCGCGGCGCAGCGTGTCGATCACCAGCGGGTCGGGCAGGTCGGTGCGGGCGGCCAGCGTCTCCTGGACGGCGGGCAGCAGCACCGGGTGGGCGGAGACCTCGACGAAGGTGCGGTGGCCGGTGGCGGCGAGGGCTTCGACGGCCTCGGCGAAGCGGACGGTCTGCCGGACGTTGGCGTACCAGTACCGCGGCCCCAGCTCCTCGCCGTCCACCAGCCGTCCGTGGACGGTGGAGAACAGCGGGACGGCGGCGGGGCGCGGCCGGATGTCGGCCAGCAGCCGCGGCAGGGTCTCCGCCAGCGGCTCGCACAGCCGGGAGTGCGCCACGAAGTCGGTGACGGGCACGCGCCAGCGCATCGCCTTGCGCTTGCGCAGCACGCGTTCGAACTCGACGAGCGCGTCGGGTTCGCCGGAGACGACGGTCGTGGCGGGGGCGTTGACGGCCGCGACGGCGAGCCGGTCGCCGAAGGGTTCCAGGAGTTCGCGCACCAGCTCGACGGGCAGCACCACGGAGAGCATGCCGCCCTCGACGCCGAGGCCGGTCAGCGCGGCGGCGCGGACGGCGACGATCCGGGCGGCGTCCTCCAGGGTGAGCGCGCCGGCGACGGTGGCGGCGGCGATCTCGCCCTGGGAGTGGCCGACGACCGCGTCGGGGACGACGCCGGCGGCCTCCCAGACGGCGGCGAGCGAGACCATCACGGCCCACAGCAGCGGCTGCATGACGGCGGCGCCGTCGGGCGCGGGGGCGTCGGGCTCGCCCGCGAGCACGGCGTGCGGGTCCCAGTCGACGTACGGGCGCAGGGCCCGCGCGCACGCGGCGAACCGGGCGGCGAACACCGGCGACTGCGCGGACAGCCGTCGGCCCATGCCCTCCCACTGGCTGCCCTGGCCGGGGAAGACGAACACCGTCCGGTCCTCGCGGGCGGCGCTCTCGCCGGTGAGGGCGTGCTCGGTGTCCTGGCCGGTCATCAGGGCGGCCAGGCCCCGGCCGAGTCCGGCGGGGTCGGCGCCGACGACGACGGCGCGGTGCTCGAAGGGGCTGCGGGTGGTGGCGAGCGCCCGGGCCACGGCGGCGGGCGGCGGGGTGTCGG
>NZ_LFVW01001229.1:0-1272 GCF_001182915.1 Kitasatospora sp. MY 5-36 | reverse complement strand
GTCCTGTCGGCCGCGCTGTGGCTGCTGGACCGCCGGCACTCCGACCGGCGGGCGACCGCCCTCGCCACCTGGGTGATCGGCGGGGCGGTGCTGGGCAACGCCGTCTGGTCCGGGTACGCGGCGCTCGGCGCGGTCCCTACCTCCGGGGTCTCCCCGGCGGCCGTCCGGGCCGGGCACGCGGCCGTCCGGGCGGGCGCCGACTGGCCGCGCGGCCGCAGCGACCCCGGCCCGCACGCCTTCACCCCCAACGACCCGCTGCTGCTGAACGGCCAGGGCGGCGGCTACTTCAGCAGCTACCTGCCGACCGTCACCGCCCTGCTGCTGCACGACCTCGGCGCGGGCTGGACGGCCGGCGGACGGCAGACCGCGAGCGTCACCGACCCGGTCGGGCAGGCGCTGTTCGGCGTCCGCACCCACCTCGACGACGCCCCGCCGCCCGGCTTCACCCCGGTGCGGGCCGCCGCGCCGCCGCTGGTCACCGTGCTGCCGCCGGGCTCCCGGACGGAGACCTCCTCGGTCTGGTCCCGGCAGGAGTCGCTGCTCGGCAGCCAGGTGTACGACGCCCCGCTGCCCGTCCCGGCGGGCGGGCCGGCGCCGGCCCTGCACGGCACCAGCGGCTGGTCGGTGCCGGCCGGTGGGGAGGGCACGGTGTTCACGGCCGCCTGCACGCCGGGCGGGACGGCCTACTTCCACGGGGTCTGGTACCGGGGCACGGTCAGCGGCCTGGGCACCGACTACCGCAGCGACGGCGAGCAGCCCACCACCGCCGTGCCGATCCACCGGCTGGGGACCGTCCCGGCGGACGGGGTGGTCCGGGTGACGCTGCGGTCGGACGTGGTGAGCCAGGTGCCCGCCCGCCCGATCGGCTGCCTGCGGGCCGGTGCGCTGGAGGCCGCCGTCGCCCGGCTCACCGCGACCGGCGCCACCCGGGTCGAGGCGGGCGGGCACACCCTCACCGCGACCCTCCCGGCGGGTTCCACCGGCACCGCGCTGCTCTCCGTACCGGCCGCCGAGGGCTGGACCTGCGCGGTGGACGGCGGCCGACGTCTCGCCCCCGTCCCGGTGCTCGGCATGATCGGCGTCCCGCTGGGCGACGGCGCCTCCCGCGTCGCCTGCGCCTTCCGCCCGCCCGGCCTCACCGAGGGGCTCATCGTCACCTCCGCCACCGCCGCCGTCCTCGCCCTGGTGGCGGTCTTCGCCCGGCTCTCCCGGCGCCCCACCCGCGTCCCGCGCCGCGACCGCCGCCGGGCGGCCCTGGGCGCCGACGCACAA
>NZ_LFVW01001228.1:0-1280 GCF_001182915.1 Kitasatospora sp. MY 5-36 | reverse complement strand
GGCGGGGCCGGTCGGGCGGGGGCCCTCCGCGCTGCGCGGCGGGATGATCCGGGGCGTGGTGGCCGCTCCGCCGCCGACGGCGGCGGGCACCGGGACCTTGGGGTGCTCGGCGTCCGCCTCCGGCCCGTCCAGGCTCTGCGCGTCCAGGATGCGGGCGGCATGCCAGGAGGCGAAGTCCAGCCCGTCGAACAGCCGTTCCCGCAGGGTGAGTTCGTCCTCCAGCGCCTCGGCCGCGAGCAGCGCGGCGCGCGGGTCGGCGGCGGCGTTCACCCGGCCGCTGACGTGCGGCAGCTCGGTGCAGCCGTCCAGTCCGTCCTGGCCGTCCGCGGTGGCCCGGCCCTCGACGATCGTGACGGCGAGCCGCCCGGGCCGCTCGGAGACGGCGAGCGAGGCGACCAGGGTGCGCAGCAGCTCGGTCTTGCCGGAGCCGCGGGCGCCGCCGATCAGCAGGTGCGGGCCGCCCGGGTCGGGGGAGGGGACGGTGAGTTCGGGGTCGGCGAGGTCGAGGGTGCAGAGCTCGTCCCGGGTGGTGCCGAGCAGGGCGGTGGCGGCGCCGATGCCGCCGGCGTGGGCGTCCCAGCGGGCGGACAGCTTGGCCGGGGTGACGGTGTCGAGCTGCAGCAGGTCGAGCAGCCGCAGCACGTCGGGCAGCGGGCCGCGGGCGGCCGGGGTGGCCTCGCGCAGCGGGGCGAGGACCCGGGCGAGCCGTTCGGCCCAGGCGTCCGAGACGGCGTCCAGCGAGACCTCGTGGAGGGTCTCCCGGCCGCGGGCGACCGGCCGGGACAGCGACAGCTGGGTGCCGACCTCGCCGGTGATCAGGGCGGTGGCGCCGAGGCCCCGGGGGAGCAGTTCGGGCTGCTCGGCGAGGCAGATCGGGAAGATGCCGACCGCCGGGCCCTGGCGCAGCAGCAGGTCGAGTGCCTGCCGGGCGGCCTCGGTGGCCGGGCGGCCGTCGACCACGACCACGGTGGCGGGGTGGCCGCCGAGGCCGCTGGGGCCGCTGAGCCGGGCGGTGAGCTCGGTCAGCCGGGCGGTGGCCTGTTCGTCGTCGAGGCCGATCAGCAGCCGGCAGTCCTGGCCGTCGACCGGGCGCAGGTGGGGCAGCCACAGGGCCCAGGCCCAGGTGTCGACGCGGTCCTCGGCGGCGCGGGCCGGGTCGGCGTCGACCACGACCAGGCTCAGCCCGGTCGGCGGGTGCAGCGCGGCGAGCTGGGCGACGACGGCGCGGGTGAGCGCGTCCAGGCGCTCGCGCGGGCCGCTGAGGCCGAGGCTGCCGGCGG
>NZ_LFVW01001227.1:0-1286 GCF_001182915.1 Kitasatospora sp. MY 5-36 | reverse complement strand
GAGCCCGCCGCCCGCGGCGAGCAGGGTGTTGACGGTGCTCAGGGCGGCGAGGGTGCGCACCGGCTCCAGCAGGTCGGGCCCGGGCCGCAGCCGGGAGACCGGGCCGCCGGTGTCCTCGGCGAGGGCGAGCAGCCGGACGTAGTTGCCCTCGGTGGTCCACAGCCCGGCGAGGACGGCGGCGATCGCGGCGACGGCGGGCCCGTCCCCGGCGGCGAGGGCCAGCCGCAGCGCCCGGACCAGGTTGTCCTGCTCGGCGCGGACCAGCCGCCACTCCGGTACGGCCGCCGGGCCGAACGGGCCGTCGTGGTGGTCGATGCCGAACTCCCGCGCCCAGAGCAGGAACCGGGCGGTGACGGCCTCGTCCTCCGCCGCCTTCGTCCGCTCGGCCGCGCCGAACTCGCGGACCGTCTCCAGCATCCGGAACCGTCCCCCGCTCGGGGTGTCGGTCAGGCGCAGCAGCGACTGGTCGACCAGGTCCTCCAGGACGGTCAGGACGTCGGGGTCGTCGAGCAGTCGCCCGGCGGCGCGGGCGGTGAAGCCACCGGGGAAGACGGAGAGCGCGCGCAGGGCGGCCCGGCCCGGCGGGTCCAGCAGGTTCCAGCTCCAGTCGACCACGGCCTGCAGGGTACGATGGCGCTGCGGCGCGTCCCGGGGCCCGCCGCGCAGCAGGGCGAAGCGGTCGGCCAGCCGGTCGGCGATCTCGGGCACCGCCAGCACCCGTACCCGGGCCGCCGCCAGCTCCAGGGCCAGCGGGAGCCCGTCCAGCCGGGCGCACAGTTCGGCGACCGGGCCGGCCGGCAGCTCGACGTCCGGGCGGGCCGCCCGGGCCCGCTGGGTGAACAGCTCGACGGCGGACACCCGGTCCAACTCCGGGAGCAGGTACACCGATTCGGCGGAGATCCCGAGCGGGGTGCGGCTGGTGGTGAGCACCCGCAGGTCAGGGCGGGCGGCCACCAGCGCGTGCACCAGGTCGGCGACACCGCGCACCACCTGCTCGCAGTTGTCCAGTACCAGCAGCACCGGCCCGGCGGCGAGCACACTGGCGATCCCCGCCCGGTCGCCGGCGCCGAGGGCGGCGGCCACCGCCCCGGCCACGTCCTGGTCGGCCGCCACTCCGGCCAGCGGCACCAGGTGCACCACCCGCTGCGCCGCCCCGCGCGCCACGGCGGCGGCCACCCGGGTCTTGCCGAGCCCGCCGGGGCCGACCACCGACACCACCCGGGCGGTGCCCAGCAGTTCCGCCACGGCGGCGAGATCGGCCTCCCGGCCGACCAGCGGGTTCGGCT
>NZ_LFVW01000121.1:0-6437 GCF_001182915.1 Kitasatospora sp. MY 5-36 | reverse complement strand
CGGGCGCGGTCCGCCAGGGCTAGCGGCCGCCCTCCCGGCGGCCGTCGGTCCGGCGGCAAATCGGTTGCCCGGCGCGGCCCGCGGCTGGCAGGGTCGGGCGCTATGGCCACCTCCCACAAGTTGCACGCCGACGAACTGGACATCGACGAGGCGCTGGTGCGCCGGATGGTCGCAGAGCACTTCCCGCAGTGGGCCGGCCTGCCGGTCGAGCCGGTGGAACCGGCCGGGACCAGCAACGCGATGTACCGGCTCGGGGCGGAGCTGGTGGTGCGCGTCCCGCGGATCCCCGGGGTGGTCGAGGAGATCGCCAAGGAGGACGTCTGGCTGCGGCGGCTGGCCCCGCGGCTGCCGGTCCCGGTGCCGGTCCCGCTGGCCGTGGGCGGACCGGTCGACGGTTGCCCCTGGCCCTGGTCGGTGCTGCGCTGGCTCGACGGCGCCACACCGGTGCCCGGCCGGATCGCCGAACCCGGGGCGCTGGCCGGGGACTTGGCCGACTTCGTGACGGCCATCCGCCGGATCGACCCGACCGGTGCCCCGGCCGCCCACCGCAGCGAGTCGCTGGCCTCGCGGGACGCCGGGACCAGGACCTCGATCGCGGCCGTGGCGGACCTCGTCGACGCCCCCGCCGCGACCGCCGCCTGGGAGCGGGCCCTGGCCGCCCCGGCTCCCGACGGCCCGCCGGTCTGGCTCCACGGGGACCTCCAGCCCGGCAACCTGCTGGTGTCCCCGGACGGCCGGCTGAGCGCCGTCATCGACTTCGGCTGCGCGGGCCTCGGCGAACCGGCCGTCGACCTGATCCCCGCCTGGTACGTCCTGCCCGCCGCCGCCCGCCCCGCTTTCCGCACGGCCGTGGCGGCCGACGACGCGGCCTGGGACCGCGCCCGCGGCTGGGCCCTGTCCGTCGCGCTGATGGAAGTCTCCTACTACCGGGACAGCGACCCGAGGATGACCGCCATCGCCCGCCACGTCATCGCCGAGGTGCTGGCCGACCACGCGTAGACGATCGGCCCGCTCCCCGCTCGCGAGACGACGGGCGGGGAGCGGGCCGGGCCGTCGGCAGGTCAGCCGATCGACAGCCAGCCCGAGTACGTGTTGGTCAGCACCAACAGCCCGGTGTCGCCGTCGTAGAGGGCGTTGTTCAGCTGGATGTGCCCCGTCTCGCGCATGTCGTAGTTGCACTCCGCCCAGTGGCCGACGCCGAGGGCGTTGCGGCACGCGCCGGTGCGGCCGTAGTCGGTGCTCCACCGGCCGACGGCGGAGAAGCCGTCCTTTGCGGTGTCGAGCACGAGCACCTTGTCGCCGGCCTTGTCGAAGCAGGTCTTGACCCCGGGGCTGGTGATGCACGGCAGGCTGGCCGCCGTGATCGCGGACTCCGACATGGTGACGGGCGTCCCGATCGTGCGCGGGTCGTCCTGCGGCGCGGCGACGGCCTGACCGCCGCCGAGGACGGTGAGCCCGAGCGCCAGGGCGGCGAGGCCGATGACGGCGGCGGAGCGCGGGTTCCTGCGGAGTCCGTTGCTGGACATGGATGGTCCCCCTTCGAGGGTGTCGGTGTGTTCGCGTCCACCACCTGATCCCCCGCGGTGGACACAGCATCAGCTTGCCGAGGCCCCAGGGGGTTGTCGTTAGCAGCCGGTCCACGTCCGCTTCGCTCAGCGTCCACCCGCGGCCGTCGCGGCGGCGCCGTGCCGGAAGTCGCGGGGCGGCAGCCCGTACGCGCCGCGGAAGGCGCGGCTGAAGTCGGCGGCGCGGGGGAACCCGCAGCGGGCCGCGATGACGTGGACGGGGGTGGCGGCCAGGGCCGGGTCGGCGAGGTCGCGGCGGGCCCGTTCGAGGCGCTGGTGGCGGATCCAGGCGGCGACGGTCTCCTCTTCGCCCTCGAAGAGGCGGTGCAGGTAGCTGACCGAGATGTGGTGCGCGGCGGCGACGGCGCCGGGGTCGAGGTCCGGTTCGTGCAGGTGGGCGCGGATGAAGGCCCGGATCCGCTGGACCAGCGCCCGGCGCCGGCTCTCCGGCGGTACGGCGTCCTCGGCGTCGAGGTGGTGGGCGAGCAGCGCCGACACCAGGTCGAGGGCCACGGTGCCCAGCCGGGGTGCGTCGCCGGCCCGGTAGGCGCCGGGGTCGGCGGCGATGCCGGCGAGCAGTTGGACGAGCAGGGCGCCCACGCCCGTGCCCCCGGGCATCCGGCGGGCCGTGAGCGTGCCGATCCGGTCCGGCGACAGCGGCAGCGCCTGCCGGGGCACGGTCAGCCAGCCCCCGCGGACCCGCTGGCGCGGATCGTCGGTGCTCGCCTGGAGGAGGAGGGGCCGGGCGCTGTCCTGCAGGACCACGTCGTGCGGGCGGTAGGCGCCGAGGCCGTCGGAGCGGACCGCGGTGGCGGAGTCGCCGAACGGGAGCGAGAACAGGTACAGCTCGGGGTCGGTGGACGAGCGGATCAGGCGTGGTGACCGCCTCGCGGCGAGCGGCGGGTGCTCCATCGTCCAGAGCGCCACGTCGCCGAGCGGCAGGATGTGCACCTCGGACCGGAAGTCGGCCCTGTGCTCGGTGCGGACGTCGAACGGCGCGATCAGCCGGACGAGTTGCTGCTGCCAGTACTCGAAGCGGTCCCGCGGTTCCACGTCCTCGGTCCGGTACACCGACTCGGTCAGCATGCTCGCCCTCCCCTGGCTCGCCTTCCCCGTCCCGGCATTCTCACACCGCCGACGGATCCGGCCCGGGGAAGGAGGGGAACGGCCGGCGGGGCCGCCAGAACCACCGCCCTCAGCCTTCAGTTCGCCCCACCCTCCATGGCCGCTTCGGCCAGGCCGAAGCGGCACCTTTCCGGGGACGGGCAACCACGGCAGAATCTCAGGCGTGACAGACCCTCTGAGTGAGGCGTGGGACTTCCAGGCCCGAGCAGCAGCGGAACAGGACGACTTCGGCCGGACTTCCGGCGGGTCGTGGATCCCGCCCATCCTGCGGGACCTGGTCCTCGCCGCGAGAAGCACCTCGCTGAGCCGCTACTACCCGTTCACGAGTCATGCAACGCTCCGGTTCAGTACAGGGCCCCAATGGTGGCTCGGTAGCGGAGACGTCCTCGCCATCGGCATCGCGCTCGTCCCCGAAGGGCGCTATCTCGTCTACACCCAGACATCGCACGGCGAGCCGTTCTCAGTGGAACTCGAGACCACCGGTGCTGACGAGGCGGCCGCCAGGGCGGAACAACTGGTGAACGCCCTCGGCTGAGTTCAACCGGCAGACCGCAGAACTGCGGCACCTCGCCCGTGCACGGAACCTTGGGTAGAGTCAGAATTGAGGATCTTTCAGGGCGGGCCCGCGCGCAAGCACACGGGCCCGCCCAAACAGATCCGGTGCCTGCCCGCCCACCCTTTCCACAAAAGCCCTGGGCGGCCCCGGCCAGCCCTGGCCGGGGCCGCCGAACGCACAGCTGAGCCCGTTGCCGCTTCGGCCTTTCCGAAGCGGCAACGGCACCACCACACCTGCGTAGGAAGTCGGCGGGGCCGTAGTCAACCGTGGTTTTCAGGACTCCGCCGGAGCTCGGTGCTCCGGGGCCAGTACCTGCCACCGTCGGACGGCCATGCCTCTCAGCGGCAGCATTCCGAGCTTCTCGTAATACGCGCGCAGCGGCTCGTCGCAGGTCAGGTCCACGGAGTACAGATGTTCCGCCTCGGCGAGGACCCGCCGGACCAACTGCCCGCCGATGCCTTTCCCCTGGTATTCGGGCAAGACCTCCAGCCACGGGATGAAGCCCGTGAGGACCCCGTCGCTGATCATGTTGACGAAGCCCACGACGCGCCCCGTCCCGGCATCCAGGGCAACCACGACCCGGTAACTGCCCTTGAGCACGGCAAGGTGCTGCGCGGCCGTCGGCGGTGCGGGCCAGCCTACGAAGAACCCGGAAAGGTCCTGCTCCGCAAGACCGGAGAGATCGGTGCTGTAGTTGATCACCGGCGCATCCTGCCAGAGCGAAGCACACGCTCTGGAGGAGACCGTCAGCCACGGCTGTCCGCGACCGCGATTTCAGCGATGCTCCGTACCGGGGTGTGGAGAGCCGGACTTCGAGAAATCGTCGACAGTCGGGCTGCGTTGGCCCTGATCGCGAGACTCGGCATGAAGCACAATGTGCCGCCCGGATCACCATCCGGACGGCGCGTCACACAGGGCGAACGTTGCTTGATGCGGCACTCGGCCGACGACGGTTCGGGTGGTGTACGTCTCCCGTGACTCTTTCCCGGTTTCCGACATAACGTCGGAAACCGGGCGTGTTCGATGCGGGTAGCATGCGGCCAACGCCTTGTCTGATGCCGGGAGTTGGCTTATGAGCACACTGGTGGTGGGGTCGCGGGCCAGTCACCTGGCGCGGGCTCAGGTCAGGGAGTTCCTGGCGCCGCTGCGGGAGCGCTTCCCCGGCGTGGCGTTCCGCCGGCGAGTGATCACGGAGGCCGGTGACCAGGACCGCAGGTCGGCCCTGAGGGACGTCTCGGAGCGCGGCGGCGGCTCGGCGTTCTCGGTGAACCAGGTGAACGCGCTGGTGTCCGGTGAGGTCGACGTGATCGTGCACTCGCTCAAGGACCTGCCCACTGCGAACCCGCCCGGCCTGATCCTTCTGCCCCCACCCACCCGTGCGGACGTGCACGACGCCCTGTGCGGCTCGACGCTGGCGGACCTTCCGTACGGGGGCAGGATCGGGACGTCGGCGTCGCGCCGGATCGCCCAGCTGCTGCACGTCCGTCCGGACCTGGTGCCGGTGGAGATCCGGGGGAACGTCCCGACCAGGCTCGGCAAGCTCAGGACCCAACAGCTGGACGCTGTCGTCCTGGCGGCCGCCGGGATCAAGCGGCTCGGCCGCGGCGACGAGATCAGCGAGATCCTGCCGGTCGGGCTGTTTCCGCCGTCTCCCGGGCAGGGCGCGCTGGGCATCCAGATCCGGGAGGACAACGAGTGGGCCCGCGAGGTCCTGGCCGGTTCCGGTGACCCGGTGACCGACGCGGAGGTGCGGGCCGAGCGGGCGATGCTGGCGGAGCTCCACGGCGGATGCTCGGTGCCGGTCGGCGCGTTCGGCAAGGTCGACTGCGGCGTGCTGACCCTGCACGGGCAGGTCATCTCCGTGGACGGCGGGCGGCAGGTGGAGGCCCGGCTCTCCGGCCCGGTGAGCGAGCCGGAGAAGCTGGGAGCGCTGGTGGCCGGCCTCCTGCTGGACCAGGGCGCGGAGGGCATCCTGGCGGAGGTCCGGCCCACCGCCGCCGCTTAAGCGCGCAGACGGGCCAGGTCCAGGGCCGCGTAGGTGATGATCCGGTCCGCGCCGGCCCGCTTGAGCATGGTGAACAGTTCCGCGAGCGGGTGGAAGTCCCGCCGTCCGGTGGCCGGGTCGGGCGGGGCGAGGCGAGGCGGGTGTACTCGCCGGAGACGGAGAACGGCATCAGCGGGGCTGCCGTCCTGACCCTGAGGCTGGCGAGCACGTCCACCGACAGCATCCCCGGCTCCAGCAGCAGCATGTCCGCCCCCTCGTCGAGGAAGGCGAGTCCGGTGTCGACGGCGGTCTCCGGACTGCGAGGGCTGATCCGGAACGGGCGGCGGGCGGCGGGGGCGGGGACGGCCCGCATGGTGGTGCGGTAGCCCTCGTAGAGGGCGGAGTCGAAGATCAGGTGCGGCATGGTCGCCACGTCCCGGTGGTCGGCCTCGTCCAGCGCCTGCCGCACGGCCCGGGTGGTACCCCGGGTCATCGCGGCAGGGCCGACGATGTCGGCGCTGGCCCCGGCCTGGATGACGGCCTGGGTGACGGTCAGCGCGGCCGTCGCCTCCAGATCGATCCGGGCGCCGACGGTCAGGTGGCACTCGCCGGTGTCGGTGTGGCCGCACAGGCAGTTCTCCGTCATCGCGGCCATGCCGGGCTCGGTGTCCTCGACGGCGCGGATGGCCCGCACCATCAGGCTGTCCGACGCGACGGCACCGGCGGCCCGCTCGTCGCGGCGCAGACTGTTGGCGAACACCTCCACCGAGCGGATGCCGACGGCGGTCAAGTCCCGCACGGCCTGCGGGATCTCGGGGACGGTGATGGCCGACAGCCGAATAGCGCTTCACCCCACCACGCAGCGCCGCTACCGCTGCGTAGGAAGTCGGCCGGGTCGACTTCCTGTGCGCGGCGAGGCGACCCGCCGGGCGGGTCCGGTGACCGATCAATGTCGTCGGGCGGACCCGCCCGACGACAAGAGAAGGCGAGGGAAGCACCCCGCTCCCTTTCAGGAACCCGCAAGAGTAATGGCGGCCCCGGCCACGCATGGCCGGGGCCGCCGGAACCACCGCCGAGCAGCACTCGCTTCACCCCATCATCCGTCGCCGTTTCGGCCTTGCCGAAGCGGCGCCGGGCCACTCCTGCGCGGGAAGTCGGCGGGGCCGACTTCCTGTGCTTACGGGTGGGTTGCGCGGGCGCGGCAGTG
>NZ_LFVW01001226.1:0-1290 GCF_001182915.1 Kitasatospora sp. MY 5-36 | reverse complement strand
ACGGCACCCGCCGGGAGCGGGCTCTCCCCGCCCCGGGCACCGAACCGGCGGGCCGGGCCGGCCGTCCCGAACAGACCGCGCAGCAACGCGGCCACCAGCGCGAACGCCGTACGCAGCGGCGCCGCCCAGTGCTCCCGGGCGGCCGTGGCGGCCACCCGCAGCAGCTGCCACAGGGCCGCCTCGCCGCGCCGCAGCCACCAGCCCGCGACCAGCGCGGCGCCGAGGTGCCCGGCCAGCATCGACGGCGTCATGCCGAAGACCCCGGCCTGCCACCAGGGAGCGGCGGCGAACGCGTGCGGGTCCAGGCCCGCGGAGGAGACCAGCTGCTCCGGGGACGGGCTGCCCGGCAGGCCGAGCAGCGTGCCGGGTCGGGCCTCGTTGCAGATCAGCCGGCCGGCCACCTGCGGCACCGTCAGCGGACCGGAGCCCCCGTGGTGCATGCCGGCCATGGAGCCGCCGAAACCGTTGAAACCGTGGAAGAGGCAGTGCAGTCCGAGCTGCCCGGCGCCGAGCGCCCCGGCGATGGCCGCCAGCGAACGCTCCCGCCCGCCGCAGACCACCGCGAACGCCAGCACCGCGGCGAAGCCCAGCGCCAGCGCGGTCGGCGGCACGTTCCCGCCACCCGCCAGGGCGTGCCCGGCGGCGGCTATCAGGGTGCACACCAGCGCGAACGGGACCGCCCGGGCAAGCCGCAGGTCCCAGGCGGCGGACCCCACCGGCTGGGCCGGTCCGGGGGCGCCCGGGAGCGGGGCGGCGGCGAGGGCAGTCATGGCCGGGCCATCCTCTCATTGCGTACGCCGCCGACACGGGCAGGGTGGGAAATCCCTACGAATGCCCCTTTCGGCGGCGCGTGCGAGGGGGCGTACGCGTCGCCCGGCACAGACCCCGGCCCCCGGTCCATCCGCCGAACGGGCGGTAGCGGCCCCCGGGCACGGTTCGCCGGGGAATCGCCCGGAGATACCTAGTTGTATGTGGAGCCGCAGCCAGGAGGGACCTCCCGTGGACATCTGGTGGACTCTGCACCTCAAGCGCGACCCGGCCAGCGTTCCGCTGGCCCGGCGCATCCTGCTCGGTGCGATGGCGACCGCGGGCGTCGACCCGCAGATCGCGGACGACCTCGGCGTCGCCCTCACCGAGGCCTGCGCCAACGCCGTCGAGCACGGCGCCACCGGGCGGCCCGACGACGGCTTCCAGGTCACCGCCTCGATCTGCGGCGACCGGCTGCGGATCGAGGTCACCGACTCGGGGCCCGGCCTGCCGGCCCCCGCCCCCGCCGGGGCCGCTGCCGCC
>NZ_LFVW01001225.1:0-1297 GCF_001182915.1 Kitasatospora sp. MY 5-36 | reverse complement strand
TTCCGGCGCGGCGGCGGTGCTCGCCGCGCGCAGCTCGGCGACGAAGTCCAGGCAGTTCGGGTACCGCTCCCCGGGCGTCTTGGCCAGCGCCCGGGCGACCACCGCCCCGACGGCGGCCGGCAGGTCGGGCCGGTGGTCGCGCAGCGCGGGCGGCGGGTCGTTGAGGTGCGCCCAGAGCAGCGCGAGGTCGCTCTCCCGGCGGAACGGCGGGGCGCCCGCGAGCATCTCGAAGACCACGCAGCCGAGGCCGTACTGGTCGCAGCGCCCGTCCAGCGGCCTGCCGGAGATCTGCTCGGGCGCCGCGTAGTCGAGCGTGCCGACGATCTGGCCGACGGTGGTCAGCCCGCTGAGCGAGAGGGACTTCTTGGTCAGGCCGAAGTCCGCCAGGTACAGGTGCTCGGGGTGCTCGCTGTCCGTCCCGGCGGCGACCAGGACGTTGCCCGGCTTGACGTCCCGGTGCACCAGGCCGTGGTCGTGCGCGGCGTCCAGTGCCGAGGCGATCTGGAGGGCGAACCGGACGGCCCGCCCGACCGGGAACGGGCCGGAGCGGTTGATCAGGGCGCGCAGGTCGCCGCCCTCCACGTAGCGCATCGCGAGGTACAGGATGCCGTCCTGCTCGCCCGCTTCGAACACCGGGATGATGTGCGGGTGGTCGATCGCGGCGGCGGCCTCCGACTCGTGCATGAACCGCTGCCGGAACACCTCGTTGCGGGCCAGCTCGGGGGCGAGCAGCTTGACCGCGACGGTCCGGCCGAGCCGCAGGTCCTTGGCCCGGTAGACCACGGCCATGCCGCCGCGCCCGATCTCGTTCTCCAGCCGGTAGCCGGCGACCCGCCGCCCGACCAGCCCGGCGGGCAGACCGGTGGCGTCCCACTCGGTGGCGTCCCGCTTGGCGGCCTCGCGTGCGGCGGACGGCCGCTCGACGCCGTCGCGCTCGGCGGAGGTCACGGCTCACCGGTCCGGGTGGGGGCGGACGGGCCCTCCGCGGACGGGCCGTGCGAGGGCGCGGGCGCGGGCGACGGCGCGGGCGAGGGGCTGGGCCGGTCGGTGGCCGCGTACGTCTGGAGCTGGAGCCCGTCGCCGTAGCACCAGCGGTCGTGCACCGGGTCGAACAGCCAGACCGCCTCGCCGTCCACCACCAGGCCGATCCGCAGGCCTCGGGTGCGCTCCCGGAAGGCCCCCAGGTCGAGGGTGCCGCCGGCGAGGTCCTCCAGCAGGGCGCGGTAACGGTCGAGCGCGCCCCCGGCCTCGGCGAGCGCCGGCCGCGGGTCGGCGGTCCGCGCGGGCGGGCCGCCGG
>NZ_LFVW01001224.1:0-1298 GCF_001182915.1 Kitasatospora sp. MY 5-36 | reverse complement strand
CGATTCCCACCCCCGCCGCCCCCAGACCCCAACCCGCCAGCACCCCGGGCCCCTGCCGCGCACGCCCCACCGTCACCCCGGACCTACCGCGTACACCCCGCGTGCCGCGCTGCCACCCCGGCCCCTGCCGTGCCCGCCCCGCCGCCACCCACCTCGGGCCCCACCCCGCACGCCCCGCCAGCACCCCGGATCCCGCCGCGCACGAGAAGTCGGCCTGGTCGACTTCTCGCGCGCTCCCGGCTTCGGGCTGGCCGGTGAAATATGCAGGTCGGTCTACAAATCCAGCCAGGCTGGGCCCTGTTGCGCATGAGAAGTCGGCTGGGTCGACTTTTCGTGCATCCTCGGCCTGGGGCTCTGGAGAAGCACGCAGGTCGGTGTATTTGCCCGCTGGTGTTGCGTGGGAAGTCGGGTGGGCCGACTTCCTGTGCGGCCTTGCCGGCTACTGCGGGCGGGATTATGGCGGTCGGTCTACATATTCGGCCTCTGGCCCGCCCTCGCCGCGCGCGAGAAGTCGGCCAGGTCGACTTCTCGCGCGCCCGTGCCCTCCGGGTGCCGGCCGGGAGGGAGGGCTGCCGCGTTGCGCGGGCCGTTAGTGCGGCGACGGGGAGGCCGTTGCCGTGCCCGTCGGATGTGGCGAGGAGCTCGTCGCTGTGCCCGAGGGGGAGGGGGTGCTCGTCGGTGGGTCGGAGGGCGACGGGGACGCGGTGGGTGCCGCCGTGGGCGAGGTGGTGGTGGAACCGCTGGGCACCGGTGTCGCCGGAGTCGAGGACGGCGTCGACGACGGTGACGGATCGGCCGGGGAGGAGGCGGAGCCGCCACGGTTGTGCGGCCCGCCCTCCAGGGTGACCACCGCCTGGGAGGGCGGCAGCGCGATCCGGGCGGTCCAGTGGGTCGTCGGCGCCTGGTCCTCGTCCACGGTGACGATCACGGTGATCCGCTGGCCGGGCGCCAGGGTGCCGGCGTCGCGGCTGAGCCGGAGCCAGCCGGCGTCCGGCACCGCGTGCCAACGGATCTCCGTGGCGCCGGAGTTGGTGAGGGTGAGGATGGTCCGGCTGCCGTACTCGCCGGCCTCGACGGTGAGCAGCCCGGCCGGGGCCGGCTCGCCGGTGCCCGTCGTGGAGGCCTGGTCGGCAGCCGGGGCCGGTGCGGCGACCAGGGTCGGGCTGCTGAGCGGGGTCGCGCCGTGGGCCGGGACCGGGATGGCCGCGCCCTGGAAGGTGAGCCGTGGAAAACCGGGAGGCAACGTTTCTGCATCGCTTGTGCCGACACCGCCCGCGACCATCCCGGGCCCGGCCCCC
>NZ_LFVW01001223.1:0-1301 GCF_001182915.1 Kitasatospora sp. MY 5-36 | reverse complement strand
GCCAGCACCGGCTCCGCCCCGGTGTCCGCGACCCCGCCGCCGGTGGTCCCCGCCGGGCCGCCGCCGCTGCCCGCGCTGGGGGGCCTGCGGTTCGACGGGACCGGCCTCACCGGCCGCCCCCCGTACGCGAGTTCGGCCGTCCGGGCCGGTTCGCCGTCGGACCCGCGGGAGTCCCGGATCCCCTGGGACACCGTCCGCGCACTGCTCAACCGCGCCTACCGCCAGGAGCGCGGCCGGCTGCTGCCGATGCTGCGGGAGTGGCTCGCCCCCGAGCATGTGGCGGCGGACCTGCTGGCCGAGGCGGACGCGCTGGTGGCGGCCCTGCCGTCGGAGCTGTTCGTTGGGCTCCCGCACGAGGAGGACGCCCGACTGCTGCTCCGGGCCGGGTACGTCCTCCACGGCTCCTCGGCGGACCCGGGGGAGGAGGCCGCCGCGGCGGAGCAGGCCCGGGCCGAGCTGGCCGCCGCCCTGCTGGACCTGCTGGAGCCGCTGCGCGACCCCGCGCCGGACCCGGCCGCGGTCGAGCGGTCCCTGGACGGCCTGCGGGACGCCGTCTCCGCCCTGCCGGACCCGACCGGGGCCGCCGTGCGGGACGTCCTGGCCAGGATCGCGCGGACGCGGACGCGGATCACCGCGACCACCCCGCTGCACGAGGCCAACTCCCTGGTGAACGAACTGGCCGGCCGCTTGATCGGCCAGGACGTGCGCCGCCTGCTGGGCGTGCCGACGGGCGACGGGGACCTCGAGTTCCTCGCCGGCCGGATCTTCCACGAGGCCCACGTCGTCCGTGACGACTGCTTCGACGTGAGGACGGTGCGCCATGCCCTGCGCGGCCTGTAGCGGGGGCCGTGGGAACGGCGGGACGGCCCCGGCCGTCCCGCCCCCGGGGGCGGGCACCATCTGCCCGCCCGGCGGTGTGGTGGCCGTCGACATTGCCGGGCGGGCGGAAGTTCCGTACCTTGGTGCCGGCTTTGGCCCCCGAAGGGCTGTCCTTGACCTTGAGGCGTCGTCATCTGCCGTCGCACGGGCGGGTGGTGACCACCGCCGGCGGCGGGTGCGGGGAGAAGTCCCTCATGGCCGCCGAATCCGCTCCGGCCCTGAATTCCCCCCCCGGTTCCCCGGCCTCCGCATGCCGGTACGGACCGGCGCTTCGGCGGCGAAGGGCGGGAGCACCGGTGGGGTGGGGCGCGGGTCCGGCCGTCGGGGTGCAGGGGCGGTAGGTGGTCGGCAGGGGTTGAGGCCCCGGCCGGCCGCGGCGAGGCTTGGAACCGGGCCGACCGGGCCGACCGGGCCGACCGGGC
>NZ_LFVW01001222.1:0-1321 GCF_001182915.1 Kitasatospora sp. MY 5-36 | reverse complement strand
CGGGCCGTCGCCCGCGCCCTCGAACAGGTCCTGGTCGGCACCCGCACCGGCCGCCCGACCCCCGCCGCCCCGCGCAGCGGACTCGCCCCCGCCGTCGAGACCCTCCTCGCCGACCTCGGCCTTCCCTCCCCTGGCGACCCCGGCCCGCGCGACCTGCGCCTCGACCCGCTGCGCAGCGGCCTCGACCGCCGCCGCGAGATCCTCCTGCACCGCCTCACCGCCTGCGAGGTCCCCTACGGCGAGCCCGTCGCCACCACCGGCGCCGGCGGCACCGAGACCCTCGGCACCCGATGGCGCCTGCACTGGACGCCCGCAAGCGCCGCCATGCTCACCGTCGCCGGCACCCGCGGCGTCACCCCCGCCCAGGCCGCCGAAGGCGCCCTGCGCGCCCGCCTCACCGACCAGCCGACCCCGCGCGAGATCATCGACGGCCTCACCGCCGCCGCCTCCTGCGCCCTCCCCGCCCTCACCGAGGCCCGTCTCACCCAACTCACCACCCTGCTCCCCGCCTCCGCCACCCTCCCCGACCTCCTCGACGCCCTCGCCCTCCTCGACCGCCTGACCGCGGGCCACTTCCCCGGCCACACCCCGGCGGGAGCGGAGGAAGGCCCCGTCGCCGCAGACGACGGCACGCCCGTGGCCGGCGCCCCCGTGGCCGGCCCGCCCGTGCTCGTCGCGGCCGGGGAGGTGCTCACCGTGGCCGCCGTGCGGCAGTTGGAGGGCCTGGGCGGGTCGGACGATCCGCAGGACGCGCGGGCGCTGGTGGAGCTGGTACGGCGGGCGGACCGGCTCGGCGGGGTGCGGCTGGCGTACGTGCTGGCCGGACTCGCCGAGCAGGGGAGCCCGCTGGTGCGGGGTGCGGCCGGCGCGGTGCGGGTGCTGCTCGGCCAGGAGCCGGCCGAGGTGCTGGGCGGCCGGGCCGCCTCGTGGGTGGACGGCGCGACCGCTCCGGAGGCGCGACAGGCGCTCGGGCGGGCGCTGGTCGGCCTGCTGACGGCCGCGGAGGGGCTGTTCGACTCCGCGCCGCAGGCACTGGAACCGCTGCTGGAGCGGGTCACCTCGCTGCCCGACGACGCCTTCCTGGACCGGCTGCCCGCGCTGCGCGGCGGGTTCGACACGCTCAGCCCGGCCGCCCGGGACCGGCTGCTGGCCCTGGTCGAGGAGCGTCTGGGCGCCCGGCTCGCCGCCCTGCCCGAGGAGGCCGGCCCCGCTGTGCTCGCCGGCTGGGTGCGCGCGGACCTCGCGGCGCGTGCGGCGCTCGTCCGTCGCGGCCTCCTGCCCGCAACGCCCGCGCAGCCCGCGGCTGTTGCACCGTCGCCCG
>NZ_LFVW01001221.1:0-1323 GCF_001182915.1 Kitasatospora sp. MY 5-36 | reverse complement strand
GGACGTCGAGGAGCTCGGCGCGCGCTACCGCGGGCTGCTCGCCGGGCGCCGGGTGCTGGTCCTGCTGGACGGGGTGGCCGAGCCGGGCGTACTGCTGCCGTCGGTGCCCGGCTGCGCGGCGGTGGTGGCGGGCGCCGAACCGGGCACCCTGCCCGACGGCGCCGTACGGCTCGCGGTGGGACCGCTGGAGCCGCACGACGCCTACGAACTGCTGGCCCGGATCGCCGGCGCGGACCGGGTCCGGCGGGAGCCGGAGGCGGTGGCCGAGGTGGCCGCGCTCTGCGGCCACCTGCCGGTCCTGCTGCGCACGGCGGCGGAGCGGCTCGCCTCCCGGCCGCAGTGGTCGGTGGCCGACCTGGTGCGGTGGCTCGCCCTGCGGGCCGACGGGCCGGGGCGGGCCCAGTAACGCCGGCTCTCCCGGTGACCCCGGCCTTCTCGGTGACCGGGGCCGGTTCAGTAGAGGTCGGAGGAGAAGAGGACTGCGCCGGGGACGGGGCCGGGGTTGGAGGAGTGGGGGATGCGCGGGATGTCGTTGCCGCCCCAGTAGACGCCGGAGGTGCCGCTGGCGGTGACGGTCAGCTTGGCGTGCGGGTGGCCGTAGGTGCCGGACGACCAGCAGGCGGCGCCGTTGGCGGAGTAGACGACGAAGTTGCCGTCGACCTGCATGACGGCCTTGTAGCCGCAGCCGACGGTGCCGCTGGCCATCTTGACCTGGGTCCCGTACTGGTAGACGACGAAGTTGCCGTCGGGCTGCATGATCATCCGGGTGGAGCCGGACTCGATGTACCAGCCCTGGTAGAGCGGCTCGTCGTCCCAGATGGAGACGTGGTCGACGGCCCGCTCGATCGCGGCCTCCGCGGTACCGGTCGACGCCACGGTCCCGGCCAGGGCGAGCGCGGTGGTGGCGGTGGCCAGGGCGATCTGCCGGAGGGTCTTCGTCGTCTTCATGTACCCGTGCCTCGTGGTTCTCTCGTGCGTTCGCGCCCGCCAGGTCCTCGGGGCGCGGTGTGGCACGACCTTGGCGGAAGGCGGTAGACAAACGATGAACGCCGCCGTTTAACGGGGTCCGGGGGCCGGGCCGGCGGGCCGGGGCCCACGGCGGGACCAGGGGCATTTGGCTTGGGCCCGGAGTGGGAGTAGTGTCTCCTAGTCGCCTGACAGGGAGCACCGGACACGCAGCCGCGCGGACGGTCCCGGGGTGGCCAATCCTCTGAAACACCACTTCCCGGTTCGGGCCGGGTCGCTTCGTCGTTTTCGCGTCGCGGCCTGGTGCGCATTCGGTGTGCATGTTTATTGGGTTGCGGTCGGATTCGCTTTTCGGAG
>NZ_LFVW01001220.1:0-1326 GCF_001182915.1 Kitasatospora sp. MY 5-36 | reverse complement strand
CGGGGAGGCGGCGACCGGGGGGTCCACCGAGCGGTGCGTGGACGGGTGCGTCGAGGGCCGGTTCGCGGCGGGGGAGGACGACGGGCCGTCGGTCGGGGTCTGCGCCGAGACCGCCTCGGCCTCCTCGGTGGCGCCCGGCGTGGGCGGCGGGGTGCTGCCGACCCGGGCGACGCCGGCCCGGCGGCCGATCCCCTGCTGTTCGTTGAGCAGCAGGGTGGTCGCGATGCTGATGCCGACCACGGTGGACATCGCCATCGCGGCGCCGGAGAAGCGCAGGGTGGGCAGCCGGAACAGGCCGCCGAACGGGCGCGGCCGCCCGTGCCGGCCCTGCCGTGCGGGCTCGTGCTGCACGTCCCGCGCGGTGTCCTCGCGCACAGCCACCGGACCCCTCCCTCCCCGAAGCCGCCGTCGCGTCGCCGTATTCTCCCACGCGCCGCCGCCGGGCCCGGCTCCGGCCGCGGAGGGCCGGTTCCACGCGGGCCCGCGTGGGGAGAGGGGAGAGCGTACCAGCGGGCGGCCGCGGCCCGGTCGCACCCCCTCCACTTCGCGGACATCCGTGCGCCACACGGAAGTTGACGCTCCATCTGATAAGCGCCGGCAAGGGAAGGAAGGCCCGGCCGGGGGTTATTGCAACCCCCTTGCAACCCTTGCCCGCCGTACCGGGCGTGACGCAGGCTGAGGGCATCCCACGCCGTCCCGGAGAGACCGTCATGCCGTCCGACCCGCTGTCCGCAGCCTCCAGTGCACCCCTCGCCGCCCCCCCCACGGGCGGCGATGGGGAGGTCTCCACCGCCGCTCCGGCGGCGGTGGAGGAGGTGCTGATCCTGCGGATCTCGCTGGGCGAGGAGGTGGTCGGCGAGGTGCGCACCCGGTTCCGGTTCACCGCCGCGCGCCCGTACGAGGTGCTGCTGACCTTCCACCTGGGGCGGCCGGACGAGGCGGACTGGGTGTTCTCGCGCGAACTGCTGCGCGACGGCCTGCGCGCGCTGAGCGGGCAGGGCGACGTCAAACTGTGGCCGGCGTACTGCCCGTGCCACGGCTCGACGCTGCACCTGGCGCTCGAATCCCCGCACGGCAGCGCGCTGCTGGAGGCCTCCAAGCCCCGGGTGCAGGCCTGGCTGGACCGCACCTACGCGCTGGTCTCCGAGTACCAGGAGCGCCACTGCGGCCCCACCGACGCCGAACTGGCCGCGCTGCTCGCCGAGGGCTGAGGCTCCGCCCCCGGAAGCCGGGACAGACCGTCAGCGGCGCTCCGGCGGCCCGGCGGCGCACGGCGGCGCGAGGGGCGGCGCGCCGGGCAACCGGGCCGTCCCCGCCGCCAGCGCG
>NZ_LFVW01001219.1:0-1327 GCF_001182915.1 Kitasatospora sp. MY 5-36 | reverse complement strand
GGTCGGGGTGCGCTGCGATCCGGCGGTGGCCGCGTTCTCGACCAGCCGCTCCTCGCGCAGCACGTCCAGGGTCGCCAGCGCGGCGGCGCAGGCCACCGGGTTGCCCCCGTAGGTGCCGCCCTGCGAGCCGGGCCAGGCGCGGCCCATCAGCTCGGCGGGCGCGGCGATCGCGGACAGCGGGAAGCCGCTGGCCAGGCCCTTGGCGGTGATCAGGACGTCGGGGCGCACCCCTTCTTCGTACTGGTGGGCCCAGAACCGGCCGGTGCGGCCGAAGCCGGTCTGCACCTCGTCCACCACCAGCAGGATCCCGTGCCGGTCGGCCCGCTCGCGCAGCCCGGCCAGGAAGCCGGGCGGGGCCGGGACGTAGCCGCCCTCGCCGAGCACCGGCTCGACGAACATCGCGGCCGTCTCGGCGGGCGCGGAGACGGTGGCGAGCACCTCGTCCAGCCCGCGCAGGGCGTGCGCCACCGCCTCGTCCTCGGACAGCCCGAGCCGGAACGCGGCCGGGAAGGGCGCCACCGCGACCCCGGGCATCAGCGGGCCGATGCCGGCCCGGAACCGGGTGCCGGCCGTGGTGAGCGAGGCCGCGCCCATGGTGCGGCCGTGGAACGCGCCCTCGAAGACGATCACGTTCTGCCGTCCGGTGGCGTGCCGGGCGAGCCGCAGCGCGGCCTCCACCGCCTCGGTGCCGGCGGTGGCGTAGAACAGCGAGTCCAGGCCGGACGGCAGGACCTCGCCGAGCCGCTCGGTGAGCGTGAGCAGCTGGTCGTGCAGCACGGTGGTGTACTGCCCGTGGATGAGCCGGCCGGCCTGTTCCCGGACGGCCTCGACCACCTTCGGGTGACAGTGGCCGGTGCTGGTCACCCCCACGCCGGAGGTGAAGTCGAGGTGGCGGCGGCCGTCGGCGTCGTAGAGGTGGAGTCCTTCGCCGCGTACGGCGACGACCGGGGTGGCCTGCTTGAGCGCCGGGGAGAGCTGGGACACGGGGCCTGCCTTCACGGGTTGGTCCTGCCTTCACGGATGTCGTCTCGGGGGTCGTGACCGGCGCCGTCGCGGACGTCGTCACGGGTGTCGTGATCGGCGCCGTCGCTGACGTCGTCACGGATGTCGTCACGGGTGGGCGGGGTCGGGCCGACGGGCGGCAGGTAGCCGGCCTCGGCGGCCCAGGTGAGCGCGGCCGACCACCACCGCGGGGTCGGCGCGGCGAACCGCACGCCCAGGCGGTCGAGCACCGCGGTGGTGTACGAGCTGTCCACCAGGACGCGGCGCTCCTCCTGCGCCGCCCAGGCGGCGGCCACCCGGGCGGCCGTCGGGTGGCGGCGCTCGG
>NZ_LFVW01001218.1:0-1328 GCF_001182915.1 Kitasatospora sp. MY 5-36 | reverse complement strand
CGGGCGCGCCCCGGCGGCCCGCCGAGCCGCCCACGGCCCCGGCGCCCACCGCGCGGACCGCGCGTACGCTGACCCCGGGGACGAGTACGCAACCGCGCACGTTGCACAGACAGTCGTTGCAGGCGAAGACCAGCGGGGGGCGGGCCAGCGGGCCGCGGCCGCCGTCGACCAGGAGGTACTCACACCATGACCGACACGACCTCGAAGACGCCGAGCCGCCGCCGCGAGCGCTTCCCCGGGATCTCCACCCGGGCCTGGGAGCACCCGGCGGACCGCTCGGCCCTGGTCGCGCTGCGCAGGCTGACCGGCTTCGACGACATCCTGAAGAAGCTCGCCGGGCTGGTCTCCGAGCGGGCGATCCGGCTGATGTTCCTGGCCACCGCGGTGAAGACCTCCGAGCGCCAGTTCCCGGAGCTGCACGACATGGTGCGCGACGCCGCCTACGTGCTCGACCTGGAGCAGGTCCCCGACCTGTACGTCTCCCAGGACCCGACGGTCAACGCGTACTGCATCGGCATCGACACCCCGGTCATCGTGATCACCAGCGGCCTGGTCGAGCTGCTGGACGAGGAGGAGCTGCGCTCCGTCATCGGCCACGAGGTCGGCCACGCGATGTCCGGCCACGCCGTCTACCGGACGATGCTGATGATCCTCACCAACATCGCCACCCGGATCGCCTGGGTGCCGCTCGGCAACCTGGCGATCACCGCGATCATCACCGCGCTCAAGGAGTGGTTCCGCAAGGCGGAGCTGTCCAGCGACCGGGCCGGCCTGCTCGCCGGGCAGGACCTCCAGGCGTCCATGCGGGCCCTGATGAAGCTGGCCGGCGGCCACAACCTGGCCGAGATGAACGTCGACGCCTTCCTGGAGCAGGCCGAGGAGTACGAGAAGGCCGGCGACCTGCGCGACGGCGTGCTCAAGGTGCTCCAGCTGCTGCCGCAGACCCACCCCTTCGCGGTGGTCCGGGTCGCCCAGCTGAAGAAGTGGGCGGAGAGCGACGACTACCGCTCGATCATGGCCGGTGCCTACCCGCGCCGCTCGGACGACCCGGACACCTCGGTCACCGAGCAGTGGAAGGCCGCCGCCGAGCACTACACGACCTCGGTCAAGGAGAGCAAGGACCCGCTGATGGGCCTGCTCCGGGACGTGGCCGGCGGCGCCGCGACGGTCGGCGGCAAGCTCCGCGACACCTTCACCGGAGGCGGCGGCAGCAGCAACGGCAACGGCAGCCGCGGCGGCTCCGCGGACCGCGACGGCAGCTGACCCACCGCGACCGACCACGACCGCGAGCCGCGATGGCGGCCGGCGTCCCGCCCGGGGCACCGGCC
>NZ_LFVW01001217.1:0-1329 GCF_001182915.1 Kitasatospora sp. MY 5-36 | reverse complement strand
GATCGGGGTGTTCCTGGTGGTGATCACCGAGGGGCGCCAGGCGCATCCGCTGGTGCGGCCGTTCTTCGGCACCGGGGTGCTGGGCGGATTCACCACCTTCTCGACGTACGCGGTGGACGTCCGCCGCCTGCTGGAGGGCGGCCGGCCGGGGCCCGCCGTGGCGTACCTCGGGCTGACGCTGGCGGGCGCGCTGTTCGCGGTGTGGGCGGCGGCCGGACTGACTCGGCGTCTGGTGCACCGGGCCGTCCGCCGCGGGGCCGAACGGGGCGCGACGGCGCCCGGTGGGGGCGCGCGGTGAGCCGGCTGAACGGGCCGGCGCTCCGGCTGACCGTGCTGGTCGGGGAGAACGACCGGTGGCAGCACCGCCCGCTGTACAGCGAGATCGTGCACCGGGCCCGGGCGGCCGGGCTGGCCGGGGCGAGCGTGTTCCGGGGGATCGAGGGGTTCGGGGCCTCGTCGCTGGTGCACACCACGCGGCTGCTGTCGCTGAGCGAGGACCTGCCGGTGGCGGTGGTGATCGTGGACGAGGAGGAGCGGGTGCGGGCGTTCCTGCCTCAGCTGGACGGGATGGTGGCGGAGGGGCTGGTGCTGCTGGACCGCTGCGAGGTCGTGACCTACGCGGGCCGGGGGCCGGCGGCGGAGCCGGGCCGGGACGCGGGCCGGGATCCGGGCCGGGGGGAGACGGCGGAGTGAACTGGCTGCTGGTGGTGGCGGGCGCGGTGGGCGGCGCGCCGCTGCGGTACCTGACCGACCGGGCGGTGCAGTCCCGGCACGACTCGGTGTTCCCGTGGGGGACGTTCACGGTGAACGTGGTCGGCTGCCTGGTCCTCGGGCTGGTGACCGGCGCGGTGGCGGCGGGCGCGGCCTCCTCGCAGGTCCAGCTGCTGCTGGGGACGGGGCTCTGCGGGGCGCTGACCACCTACTCGACCTTCTCGTACGAGACCCTGCGGCTGGCCGAGACCGGGGCCGGACGGTACGCGCTGGCCAACGCGGCCGGCAGCGTGGCGGCCGGCCTGGCCGCGGTCTACGCGGGCGCGGAGCTGGCCTCGGCCCTCTGGGGCTGAGCGGGGCGCCGGAAGCCCCCGGGAGGGCACGGTGTGCCCTCCCGGCCCGGGCGAGCTTGGGCGCTGCCCGTGTCCCGCCGGGCCGGGCGCGCGTTGGGCACCAAAAGCGGCCGCGCGCGAGTGGGCGGCCCGGGTGGGGCGGTAGAGAGGGACCTCAGTGGCTTCGGTACGGGCGGCACGGACGGTGCGGGCGGTACGGGCGGTGCGGGTGCGGCTGGCCGCGGCGCGTACGGCTCCGGGGCGGGCGGCGGCGCTCCCGCGCTCG
>NZ_LFVW01000120.1:0-4494 GCF_001182915.1 Kitasatospora sp. MY 5-36 | reverse complement strand
CCCCGCCGCTCCCCCCGCCCGGCTGGTCGTCGTCGTCGACGACTACGACGCCCTGCTCTCCCCCCCCTCCGCCGCCGGCCGCCCGCTCGCCCGCGCGCTGGCCGCCGTCGCCCGCCGCGGCGGACCGCTCGGCGTCCACCTCGCCGTCGCCACCGGCCGCCCGGAGGAGAGCGCCGGCACCGAGGTGGACGAGGCCGCGCTGCTGCGGATCGCCCTGCGCACCGAGGACCCGGCCGACTCCGACCTGCTGATCCACCTCGGCGACGCGGCCGCCCTGCCCGAGGACACCCCCGGCCGCGGCTACCTCCGCCTCCCGGACGGCGGCGTCACCGCCTTCCAGACCGCCCGGATCAGCGGCCGCATCCCGCGCACCGCCACCCTGCGGCCCACCGTCGTCGCGATAGACCCGCTCCAGCTCGGCGCCCCGCCGGCCCGCCGGCCCGTCCGCGAACTCGGCAACGGCCCCACCGACCTCGCCCTCCTCGCCAGCGCCCTCCAACGCGCCGCCGCCCGCTGACCCCTCCGGGGCCACCTCGCCTCGCACCCCGTTGCCGCTTCGGCCGACCCGAAGCGGCAACGGCATCAGGCACCACTCCCCGCACCGGAAGTCGTCAGATCGACTTCCTGTGCGGGGAGAGCCACAACCGCCGCGCTCCTCGCCGCAGGTCGCCCGCCCGCCAGGACGACAAGGCCCAGGCGGGCCCGACCGAGAAGGGCCGGGCCGCCGGAACCGCCGCCGAGCAGCACTCACTTCACCCCGTCATCCGCCGCCGCTTCGGCCTTGCCGAAGCGGCACCGGGCCACTCCTGCGCGAGAAGTCGGCCGGGCCGACTTCCCGCGCTTACGGGTGGGTTGCGCGGGCGCGGCAGCGGGTGAGGGCGTAGGTGATGCGGCGGTCGGAGGGGAGCGTGGTGGCGAGGAGTTCGCCGGCCGTGACGAGGGTGGTCCAGTAGAGGGCGGGGTCGCCGGTGCGGGGAAGGGGGTGGGCGGCGGCGAGGGAGAGGTACGCGGAGATGAGGTTGCCGGTGGTGAACCAGCGTTGGAGGCCGTGGTGGTGGCCCGGTCGGATGCCGCCCATGGCGTCGATGGCGACGAGGAAGTGTTCGACGACGGCGAGTTCGGTGTCGGTGAGCGACTTGGGGACGTCGAAGACGCCGAGGGCTTCGAGGAGTTCGCCGGTGTCGGTCTCGGTGTCGGGCCGTGGGTCGGCGAGGAGGGCGTCGTAGCACTCGGCCAGGCGGCGGGTGGTTTCGGCGTGGGGGATGTCGAGGGCGAGGCAGACGGCGCGCGCGACGGGCAGGGGCGGGTGGCCGAGGCGGGCCAGGAGGGCGTAGGTCGCGGCCGGGGTGGCCCCACGGGAGAGGGTGTGCCGGGCGAGGGTGACGAGGTTCATGGAAGAAGCGGCTCTCAGGCGAGGGTGGTGACGGGGGCGATATGGGCCCAGACGAACTTGCCGATACCACAAGGGCGGGCGGCGCAACCCCACCGTTCGGCAAGTTCGTCGACAAGGAACAGACCGCGCCCCTTCTCATCGTCGGGGACGGCGGTCCGGAGGATCGGCCGTCCGGTGCCGGCATCGTGGACTTCGAGGCGCAAGCGGGAGCCGGTGAGAGCGAAGCGGACCTCGATGTGGCGGTCGTCGGGGGCGTCGGAATGCAGGACGGCATTGGCGAAGAGCTCGCCGAGGAGCAGCTCGGCGGTGTCGCGGTAGCGGTCCCCGGAGGGCAGCCCGGAGAGGAAGGCCCGGAGCAAGTACCGGGCCAGGGGAGCGGATTCGGTCCGCGCGTCGAGGCGTGCGACGAACATGCGCGGGCGGCGGGACATCAGCATGGGGGCACCTCGAAGGGGAACGCGGACGGGACCATTCGCACCACGGCTGGTGATTGGCCGATGACGAACAGTCAACATCCGTGCCCTGCGGTCGGCTATGGTCGGGGCGCGCCCGGACGTTGAAACCCTTGAAACCCACCTGCCAGGGGGAACTGTCGTGCGAACCGACCGTGGGCCGAACCACAGGCTCACCTCACTGATGGCCGAAGCCGCCTGGGGCAACGGCGATTTGGCTCGGGCCGTCAACCGGACCGGCACCGAGACCGGGCAGCGGCTGAAGTACGACGCCTCGGCCGTCTCCCACTGGCTCAGCGGCACCTCGCCTACGGCGAAGGCCCTGCCGGTCGTCCTGGAGACACTGGCGCGGAGGCTCAGGCGGCCGATCACCGCCGTCGAGGCCGGATTCCGCGGGACACCTACCCCTGTTGAGCAGCCGACGGATACGGTGTCAGGGCTGATCGACCTGGGGAGCCTCGATATGGACCCGTCCCGGCGCGGAATCCTCACGGCCGGCCTCTACTCGGTGGCCCTCACCATCCCCGGCTGGCCCGACGTGGTGGGCCGCTTCGAGAGACTGCGGACCGACCCCCACCTGCGGATCGGCATGGCGGAGGTCCAGGCGGTCGCGGCGATGACCGAGCGGATCAGCGACCTGGACGACCAGTTCGGCGGCCGGATGACCCGTCCGATGGCCGCCTCGTTCCTGGTCAACACGATCGTCCCGTACCTGCGGGCGGACGCCGGCGAGGGCGTCCGCAAGGCCATGCTGTCGGCCGCCGCCGACCACTGCTACCTGACCGGCTACATGGCCGTGGACGAACGCCACGACTCCCTGGCCCAGCGCTACTACTTGAAGGCCCTGGAGCTGGCCGGGCACGCGGGCGACCACCTCACCTACTGCACCACCCTGCGCGGCATGAGCGTCCAAGCCGTCAATCTCGGCCACGGCAGCAGCGCCCTGCGGCTCGCGGACGCCGCCTCGGCCGCTTCCCCGGAGGCCGGTCCCCGCATGAGGGCCTTCCTCGCCGGCCAGCAGGCCCACGCCCTCGCCCAGACCGGGGACAGGATCGGAGCCCTGCTCCACCTGCGCACAGCGGAAGTCGCGATGGATCAGGCCGAGTCGAAGGCGAAGGTCGTCGGCCGCTACGATCCCGCCGCCCTCGCGTACCACGTCGCCCAGGTCAACTACGAGCTCGGCGACCGCGATGGCGCGATCCGCGCGCTCCAGCACTCCGAGAAGCTCCGACCCCCGGTGTACCGCGGGTCCCGCGTACGCGCCCTCTCCATGCTCGCCGAGTGGCAGCTCGGAGCCGGCCGACTGGAAGAGGCCGTCCAGAACTGGCACCTCGCCCTGGACGACTATCCGACCATCCAGTCCGGCCGGGCCGACGACCGCTTCCGCTCGATGCTCTCCGCGACCCGGCCGCACCGCCGCAACCCCCACGTGCGCGGGCTCCTCGAACGCGCCCGCCCCATGGCGGGCGGCCGAGGACCGGCGCGAACGGTACGGGAGACCAGGGCATGACCAGCGGCGAACCGGGCGTGCCCGTGCGGGCCACACGCGTGAGAGGGTCGGGAACGCAACTGGTGCGCGTGTGAGGGAGGGACCGCTCGTGGAGTGGGAGGTATTCGGGCGTCGGCAGGTGTTCGGGAGTCCGTGGGTCGAGGTCTGGCTCGATGACGTCGACATCCCCGGTGTCGGCCGGATCGACCACCACGTCGTCCGCTACCCCCGCTCCTCGACCACCGCCGTCGTCACCAACGAGGCCGGCGAGTTCCTGCTCCTCTACCGGCACCGGTTCATCACCGGCCGCTGGGGCTGGGAGGTGCCGGCCGGTTGGGTCGAGCCCGGCGAGGAACCGGCGGCGGCCGTCGTCCGCGAGGTCGAGGAGGAGACCGGCTGGCGTCCAGGCCGGGCCGAGCTGTTGACCGAGTACGACGCCATGGCCGGCATCGGCGACGCCCACTTCCACGCCTACCACGTCACCGACTGCATCCGGATCGGCGAGCCCGAGGACGTCTCCGAGGCGAGTCGCGTGGAGTGGGTCCCGGAGGGCGAGGTGGTGAAGCTGCTGACGAGCGGCGGGGTTCCGGACGGGCCGTCGCACGCCGCCCTGTCCTACTACCTCGGCCCGCATCGACTCGCTCGGTACTCCTGAACACCTCGCCCGGCGTGGGGGCGCACTCGGTGCGGGGGGCTTGGGCTTCACGCTCGAACGGTTCGCACTCTTCGTAGTCGCTGTGCTACTTTCCGCATCATCAACAGAACATAGGAGACCCCGGCGGTGCTCGTAACACCCCGGGGTCTGGCACCAGGAGCAAGGACTCCAGATGCGGATTCATCGTAGCGTTCATTCGCGCGCGTTCAGCGTGCTTCCGAACGGCCTGTTGCAGGACCGGCGGCTGAGTTACACCGCCCGTGGCCTCCTCGCCGACCTGCTCTCCCGCCCCGACGGGTGGCGGGAGGACGGGCGGCAGATGGCGGACAGCAGCCCGCAGGGGCGTGGCGCCGTCCGGCGGGCCCTCAAGGAGCTGAAGGACGCCGGGTACTACCGGGTCGACAGGGTCCGGATGGCCGACGGGACCATCCGGTCCGAGGCCCACGTCTTCGACACCCCGCAGCCCGCACCGGCTGTCCCCCGCCCGGCTTCCGGTGGAGGGAAG
>NZ_LFVW01001216.1:0-1331 GCF_001182915.1 Kitasatospora sp. MY 5-36 | reverse complement strand
GGCCAGACCCGGTGGGGCGCCCGAGAAGCGCCCTCCGGCGGCCGTCGCCACCGGCGTGCGCGCCCGGCTCGCACAGGCCACCCGCACGCCCCCAGGGCGGCTGCGACTGGCCGGCGTGGTGCTCGCGGTGCTCACCGTCGCCTTCGGCGGGCTCACCGCCTGGCAGCTGGAGACTCGGGCACAGGCCGCCGACCGGGTGGTCTCGTACAGCCAGCCGCTCAGCCGGGACGCCGCCGAGATCCACCGCAGCCTGGCCGACGCCGCCACCACCGCGGCGAGCGGCTTCCTGCTGGCCGGCGCCGAGCCCGACGCGGTCCGCACCCGCTACGAGCAGGACATCGCCACCGCCGCCAAGCTGATCGCCCAGGCCGCCGCCCGGACCACCGCGACCTCGCCCGCCCAGGGCTCGCTCTCCCGGCTGAACCAGCAACTCCCCGCCTACGCCGGCCTGGTGGAGACCGCGCGGGCCGACAACCGGCAGGGCATCCCGCTCGGCGGCGCCTACCTGCGGTACGCCTCCGAGCAGATGCAGACCGTGCTGCTGCCGGCCGCCGCCGAACTGGCCGCGGCCGAGAACCAGGAGCTGGCCGACGACTACGCCGAGGCCAAGGCGGTGCCGTGGGCGGCGTACGGCCTGGCGCTGGTCACCCTGGCCGCGCTGGCCTGGGTGCAGCTCACGCTGTTCCGCCGCACCAACCGGGTGTTCAACATCGGGCTGCTGGGCGCCACCGCCGCCGTCCTGGCCGGCGGGCTGTGGCTGGCCGTCACCGGTCTGACCACCAGCGCGGCGCTCAAGCGGAGCGTCCACGAGGGCGCGGCCCCGCTGAAGGCGCTCAACACCGCCCGGGCGGACGTGCTGACCGCCCGGCTGGCGGAGAACCTCCACTTCGTCGCCCGCGGCTCGACCACCAAGTACGCCGACCAGTGGACGAAGGCCGTCGGAGACCTCGCCGGAACCACGGACGTCCCGGCGGACCGGTCCGCCGGCTCGCTGCCGGAGGCCCTCCGCCTGGCCCCCTCGGCCGCCCAGCCGGGCATCCGGGAGGCCGCCAAGCAGTTCGACGAGTGGCGCAAACGGCACGACACCGCCCGGAACCGGGAGGTGTTCGAGGCCGACTACCAGGGCGCACTGGAGGCCACCGTGACGGCCAAGGGCGACGCGGCCACCGCCGACGCCTCCTTCAACGCCACCGACAAGGCGCTCGCCCAGGCCGCCGACATCGAGCAGGACCGCTTCAAGCAGGCCGCCGAGGGCACCGGCGGGGACCTGCGCACCGCCGCCGTCGCCGCCGCGCTGCTCGGCCTGGTGGCCGCGGCCGCCGCGCTGCGCG
>NZ_LFVW01001215.1:0-1331 GCF_001182915.1 Kitasatospora sp. MY 5-36 | reverse complement strand
GCCGCCGCCCCGCGCGACCCGCAAGCCGTGGACGCCGCCGCGGCCGGCCAGGCGCACACCGCCGTCAAGACCGTCGAGGAGCTGCTGGACGGCTGGGGCCTCACCCCGCCGCTGACCCTGCGCGCCGGCGGCCTCGGCGTCCGCGACCTCAAGCGCACCGCCCAGGCCCTGGAGAACACCGAGCAGCAGACCGCCTTCTGGCTCGAACTCGCCTACACCGCAGGCCTGCTGGCCCCCGACGGCGAGGTGGACGAACGCTGGGCCCCCACCCCGGGGTACGACACCTGGCTGCACCTGGACACCGCCGAGCGCTGGTCCGTCCTGGCCGGCGCCTGGCTCGCCGCCACCCGCGTCCCCGCCCTCACCGGCACCCCGGACGGCCGGGGCAAGCCGCGCGCCGCCCTCGGCCCCGAACTCGACCGCACCCTCGCCCCGTCCGTCCGCCGCGCCACCCTCGCCCTGCTCGCCGAACTGCCGCCCGGCACCCCGGCCACCGCCGAGGAGCTGCTCCCCGCCCTGCGCTGGCAGCGCCCGCTGCGCGGCGGCCCCGTCGGCCCGGACGGCCGCGACCTGCGCGACGAACTCACCGCCTGGACCCTCGACGAGGCCGAACTCCTCGGCATCACCGGCCGCGGCGCCCTGGCCGCCCCCGCCCGCGCCCTGCTCACCGCCGAGTCCGACCCGGCCGAGGTGCTCGCCCCGCTGCTCCCGCAGCCGCTGGACCACGTGATCCTCCAGCCGGACCTCACCGCGATCGCCCCCGGCCCGCTGCTCACCCCGCTCGCCCAGGCCCTCGCCCTGTGCGCCGACATCGAGTCCAAGGGCGGCGCCACCGTCTACCGCTTCACCCCGGCCTCGGTGCGCCGCGCCCTCGACGCCGGCCGCACCGCCACCGACCTGCGGGCCTTCCTGGAGCAGCACAGCCGTACGCCCGTCCCGCAGCCGCTCGCGTACCTGGTCGACGACGTCGCCCGCCGGCACGGCGTCCTGCGGGTCGGCGCCGCCTCCTCCTACCTGCGCTGCGACGACCCGTCGCTGCTCGGCGAGGTCCTCGCCGACCGGCGCTCCGCCGACCTGCGGCTGCGGCTGCTCGCCCCCACCGTCCTCGCCTCCCAGGCCGCCCCGGACGTCCTGCTCGCCGCCCTGCGCACCATGGGCTACGCCCCGGCCGCCGAGTCCGCCGAGGGAGACGTGCTGATCACCCGCCCGGACAGCCGCCGCACCCCGCCCCGGACGGCCCCCGTGCCCGTCCCCGACGGACCGCCCGCCCCCGACGACACCCTGCTCGCGGCCGCCATCAAGGCCATCCGGGCCGGCGACCGCGCCGCCAC
>NZ_LFVW01001214.1:0-1373 GCF_001182915.1 Kitasatospora sp. MY 5-36 | reverse complement strand
CAGTGGGCGCGGCTCTGGCCGGCGCTGAGCGCCTCGCTGTGCGCGGCGGCCGAGGAGAGCGGCGCGGTGCTGGTCATGCTCGGCAACCTGTACGGCTACGGGCCGGTGGCGGGGCCGCTGACCGAGGACCTGCCGCTCGCCGCGACCGGCCCCAAGGGGCGGGTGCGGGCCGCGACCTGGGAGCGGGCGCGGGCGCTGCACGAGGCCGGGCGGATCCGGGCGGTGGAGGTGCGGGCCTCGGACTTCTTCGGCCCCGGCGTCACCGAGGGCGGCCACCTGGCCGCACGGGTGATGCCCAACCTGCTCAAGGGCCGCCCGGTCGCGACGCTCGGCGACCCGGACGCCCCGCACAGCTGGACCTACCTGCCGGACGTGGCCCGGGCGATGGCCGAACTCGCGGGCGAAGAGCGGGCCTGGGGCCGGGCCTGGCACGTGCCCACCGCCCCTCCCCTGTCGGTGCGCGCGATGGTCGAGCGGCTGGCCACCGAGGCCGGCGGCGGCCCGGTCCCGGTGCGCCGCCTGCCCGCGGCGGCGCTGGCCGTGGCGGGGCTGTTCTCCCCGCTGCTGCGCGAACTGCGGGAGACGCGCTACCAGTTCGACCGGCCGTTCACGGTGGACTGCTCCGCCTACGAGGCCGCGTTCACGGTGCGCGCCACGCCGCTGGAGGAGCAGCTGCGGGCCACGGTCGCCTGGTGGCGCGAGCGCGACGGCCGGTGACGGACGGGAACGCCGGTCACCGGCGGGGGCGGGCGCCTCCCCCGCATCGCTCCGTACCCGTCCTTCCTCGTCCGTTCACCGGACACGGAGACCCTGCGTCCGTAGGATTCCGTCCGTGGCCAAACGACGTGAGGTTGAGCGGGAAGTCCTGGGTTCCATAGGCGAGTTGGCGTCCTCCGGGTTACCCGCGGCCGCGCTGTTCCGCGAGCTGCACACCCTGCTGCTGGAACCGCTCGGCTACGACGGCGGCTGCTGGCACGGCAACGACCCGGTCACCGGGTTCCCCACCTCCACCGTCGCCGACGGCCTGGACCCCGCCCAGTTCGAGCAGGCCGTGCACCTGGAGCTCCAGGGCGAGGACTCCACCACCTTCACCGCGATCCGCACCGCCGGCCACCGGGCGCAGACCGTCGACCGGGCCACCGACGGCCGCCCCGAACGCAGCGTCCGCTACCGGGAGTTGCTCAACCCCTGCGGATACGGCGACGAGCTGCGGATCAACTTCGATGTGGGCGGCGGCCGCTGGGGCTCCGCGGCGTTCATGCGCGAACGCGCCCGCGGCCGCTACGACCTGCCCGACCTGCGCCTGGCCGAACGCGTCGCCGCCCCGATCGGCGCCGCCCTGCGCGACACCCACCTCGCCGCCCTGCGCGGCG
>NZ_LFVW01001213.1:0-1373 GCF_001182915.1 Kitasatospora sp. MY 5-36 | reverse complement strand
GCCCACCCCGACCAGGGCCAGCGCGGCGGCGCCCGCCGCGGTGCCGATCCGCCGCCTGCGGCGCAGCCGGCGGCCGTGCGACCAGCCGGTGTCGACCAGCGGGCCGGGTTCGGTGTCGTAGGCCTCGCCGGCCCGGCCGAGGGCCTCGGTGAAGGCCCGCTCGAACCGCTCCTCGGGCCCGTCGTGCTCTGCGGACATGCTGAACCAACCTCTCTACCAAGTGGGTTGACGTGACGTGACGCGCCGGCTCAGCGCTCGGCGAGGTCGTCGAGGCTGCTGCCGAGCACCGTGCGGATCCGGCCGAGCGCGCGGAAGGCCTGGGTCCGGACGGCGCCCGGGGTGCTGTGCAGGACCGCGGCGGTCTCCTCGACGCTGCGGTCCTCCCAGTAGCGGAGCACCAGCACCGCCCGGTCACGCGGGGCGAGCCGGCCGAGCGCGTCCACCAGGGCGAGCCGCAGTTCCGGGTCGCCCTGCGGGGCCGCGCCGTCCGGCACCGCCTCGACCGGGCGCTCGCCGCTGGAGCGGCGGACGCGGTGCGAGAGGAAGGCCCGCACCAGCACGGTGTGCGCGTACCCGGCCGGGTTGTCGATCCGGCGCTTGGCCCCGAACCAGGAGGTGCGGTGCCACTGGGCGTAGATCCGCCCGAGGGCCTCCTGCACCAGGTCCTCGGCGAGGTGGGTGTCCCCGCCGGTGAGCAGGCAGGCCGACCGGTAGAGCGGTCTGGCGCGGGCGGCCGCGAAGGCCTGGAAGTCCTCGTCCCGCCGCCCGCCCCGGGCCGCCTTCCCCTGACCGTCCGGTCGCATCCTGCCCGGCCCCCTCGCTCGTTCTCCCCTGACACCTGGATGACCAGGTGCGCCCCGGGTGGCGTTACAGGTGGCGGCGAAAGGCTTCTTCGCCGGGCCGACCGTGGGTGGTTCGGCGCGACGTTACCGACAAATCGGATATTCGTCACGTAGTGTCAGCCCATGCCTACGCCACACGGATCGCGCGGCGGCATGGCCTTCAGCGCCGACGAAGTCCGCGTGCTGCGCCGCGCCCTCGCCCAAGCCCTCCACCCCGCCGTGCCCGTCCACCTCCAGGGGCCCGTCCGGCCCGCCCTCGCCGGGCCGGGCGCCGAACTCTGGGCGGAGGACGTCCAGGACGCCCTGCGCCTCACCGAGGCGATCGACGAGGCCGTCCAGGAGGGCGGCCGGCTGCGCGCCTTCCTGCTCGCCGACCTCGGACGCTACCGCTCCGCCCTGCCCGGCAGCGCCCCCGGCTACCTGGAACGGCTGGAGGAGGCGGTGTCCGACGGGTACCTGCCCGGGCCGGAGGACCTCACCGCACTGCGCGGACTGAGCCGCCAGCCCTGCGGCCAGGGCGAGCGGGCCCGC
>NZ_LFVW01001212.1:0-1375 GCF_001182915.1 Kitasatospora sp. MY 5-36 | reverse complement strand
CGCCCGGGCGGCCGGTGAGGGCGGCGAGTTCGGCGAGCACCTCGGGCAGCGGGCGGGCGGCGCCGTCCTCGGTGCGCAACCGGACCAGTACCCGGCCGTCCGGGAAGCGGTCGGCGAGCAGGTGGCCGGCGTGCACGGCGAGCGCGGTCTTGCCGCTGCCGGCCGGGCCGGTGAGCACCGCGACGCGTCCGCCGCCGGAGCCCAACTCGTCGACGAGCTGGCGTAGTTCGTCGGTTCTCCCGGTGAAGTCGGCGGTGTCGGCGGGCAACAGGGAGCCGCCCGGGCCGGTGCCGCGGTCCGGGCGGGCGGTGGTGGGCAGGGAGCGGCCGCGGGCCAGCAGTTCGCGGTAGCGGGCGGTCAGCGCGGGGCTCGGCTCCAGGCCCAACTCGCGGGCGAGCAGCTGGCGGTGGGTGTCGTAGACGGCGAGCGCCTCGGCCTGCCGGCCGGAGAGGTGGAGGGCGTTCATCCGGGCGGCCTGGAGGCGCTCGCGCAGCGGGTGGCGCTCGGCGAGCTCGGCCAGGTCCTCGGCGACGGCGCCGGCGTTGCCGAGCTCCAACTCGGTCTCCGCCCAGTCCTCGTGGACGCCCAGGCAGCGGGCCTCCAGCCGGTCCGCCTCCGCCGCGACGGCGGGGGAGCGGCGCAGGTCGGCGAGCGGCGGGCCCTGCCAGAGGTCGAGGGCCTGGCGCAGCAGCCGGGCGGCGGGGGCGAGCGCCCCGCCGTCGGCGGCGGCCCGGCCGGCCCGGGCGAGGGCCCGGAACCGGAGCAGGTCCAGCTCGGGCTCGGCGACCCGCAGCAGGTAGCCGGCCGCCGAGTGCGACAGCCGGTCGGGCCCCTCCTCGCGGCCGAGCAGGGTGCGCAGGGTGCAGATGTAGACCTGGAGGTTCTTCCGGGCGGTGCGCGGCGGCTCCTCGGGCCAGACCGCGTCGGTGAGCAGGTCGACCGGGACGGCGGTGTTGGCGCGGCTCAGCAGGACGGCCAGGACCAGCCGCTGCTTCAGCGGGCCGAGGGCCAGCGGGCGGCCGCCGGCCTCGCCGGTGAGCGGGCCGAGGACGGCGAAGCGCAGCCGGGTGGGGGTGGCGGGCTGGGCCAGGGGCATCGGCGTACCTCCGGGGCGTGGGCGGCGGCAGTGCGGCGGTGTAGCAGGTGGTGGGGGCCGTGCGGTGGTGGGCGCAGGCTACTTGACGGCCGATCGGCGCTGAAGGCCACGGAATCGACCGGCTTCGGTCACAGCGGCCGCACAACCGGGGTGCCGGAAGGTGGGATCGACGGGGGGTTTCGTACGGCTGTGCGGACGGCGTTCCGGCAGGTCGGGCCGGGTGGCGGGGGCCGGCCGGGCCGGGCGGACGGACGGCGCGCGGGGCGCCGCCGGACGGCT
>NZ_LFVW01001211.1:0-1382 GCF_001182915.1 Kitasatospora sp. MY 5-36 | reverse complement strand
GCCGCGCTGCTGCGGGACGGCCACCGCACCTTCGTCGAGCTCGGGCCCGCCTCGCCGCTGCTCGACGAGGTCCGGGCGGCCGGGCACACCGCGGTCCTGCCGTCGCTGCGCCCGGGGGAGGACGCCCGGCGCACCCTCCTCGACAGCCTCGGCGCGCTCTACACCCGGGGCGCGCGGATCGACTGGGCGCGCGTGCACGGCGAGCCCGCCGGGCCGCCGGTGCGCCTGCCCGGGTACCCGTTCCAGCGCGAGCGCTACTGGCTCTGGACCGGTGCCCCGCGCCGCACCGGGGCACCGGCCCCGGAGGGGTCGCTGGTCGCGCAGGTACGGCTGGTCGGCCCCGACGGTACGCCGGTGGCGCTCGCCGACGGCGTGCGCCTGGAGGCGGTGCCGGACGCCCTGCCGCCCACCGAGTCCGCGACGGAGACGCCCGCGACGGAGCCGCCCGCGAGGCAGGGATCCGCCGAGGACGTCGTCGAGCTGGTGGCCGGCATCGTCGGCCGGGCGCGCGGCGCGGCCGTCACCGGCGACGACCGGGAGCTGCCGCTGCGGCGCCTGGCCGTCGATTCGCTGATCGCGATGGACATCCGGCAGACCATCGCCCGGCGGCTCGGCGTGGACCTGCCGCTGCGCGACCTGCTGGACGGCCGGAGCGTCACCGCGATCGCCGACGCCGTCCGGGCCGCACGCGGCGACAACGGCGACGGCAGCGGCGCTGGCGCCCGACGACCCGGGACGGCGCTGGTCGCCGACCCGGCGGCCCGCCACGAGCCGTTCCCGCTCACCGACCTCCAGCAGGCCTACCTGGTCGGCCGGACCGACGCCTTCGAGCTCGGCAACGTCTCCACCTCCTTCCTGGTCGAGGTGGACCTGACCGACACCGACCCGGACCGGCTGGCCGCCTCCTTCCGGCAGCTCGTCGACCGGCACGACATGCTCCGCGCGGTCGTCTCCCGGGACGGGCACCAGCGGGTGCTCGCCGAGGTCCCCGAGTACCGGATCGCCACCGTCGACCTGCGGGCCTGCGACCCGGTCGAACGGGAGCGCCGGCTGGCCGCGATCCACCGGGAGATGCGGGACCAGGTCTTCGACACCGAGGCCTGGCCGCTGTTCGACGTCCGGGCCACCCTGCTCGACGCCCGCACCACCCGACTGCACCTCAACTTCGACGCGCTGATCATCGACGGCCGCAGCTCCGGGCTGCTGTTCCGGGAGTGGGCGCAGGCCTACCGCCACGGGGCGCCCGCGACCCCCGCCCCGGCCGTCACCTACCGCGACTACGTGCTCGCCGCCGCCGGGGCGGACGCCGAGGGGCGCGAGCGGTCGCTCGCCTACTGGCGGGCCCGCGTCGACTCGCTGCCGCCCGCGCCCGCCCTGCCGCT
>NZ_LFVW01001210.1:0-1383 GCF_001182915.1 Kitasatospora sp. MY 5-36 | reverse complement strand
GAAGCCCGCCGCGGGCGGGGCCGAGGGCGAGGGCGGGGGTACGGCCGGACCGGTGCGGGCGGGCCGGCCGCGCTGGGTGCTGCCGACCGCGGCGATCGCCGTGCCGGTCGTGGTGGCCGGCGTGGTGATCGCGGTCAGCGAGGGCAAGCAGGGCGGCTCCGCCACCGTCGCCGTCTCCGAGCAGGAGTGCGGCAAGGGCTTCGCCGACCCGCGGCCCGGCCAGCAGGTGTTCCAGATGCGCAACACCGGTGACAAGGTCGCCGAGGTCTACCTCGTCGACCCGGGCAGCGGCGCGGTCTACGGGGAGATCGAGGGCCTGGCCCCCGGCACCACCCGCGCCCTGACCGCCACCATCGGCTCCGGCGACTACGCCTGGCGCTGCGTGCCCACCGGCGGCAAGTCCGTCACCTCCGCCGCCGTGCACGTCAGCGGCGCCGCCGTGGTCAAGGCCGTCAAGCCGGTCGCCGAGGAGGACCTCAAGGCCCCGCTGGACAGCTACAAGGAGTACGTCGACCAGGGCCTCGCGACGCTCGTGACGGAGAGCCGGAAGCTCCAGGCCGACGTGCGCTCCGGGGACCTCGCCACGGCGAAGGCCGACTGGCTCACCGCCCACGTCCAGTACGCCTCGCTCGGCGCCGCGTACGGCACCTTCGCCGACCTCGACGGCAAGATCGACGGCCGCCCGGACGGACTCGCCGAGAAGGAGCGGGACCCGGGCTTCACCGGCTTCCTGCGGCTGGAGTACGGCCTCTGGCACGACCAGTCCGCCGCCGAGCTGACGCCCGTCGCCGACGACCTGGCGCAGAACGTGGAGAAGCTGGCGCACGACTTCCCCGGCCAGGACTTCGCCCCCGGCGACCTGCCGCTGCGCGCCCACGAGATCCTGGAGAACACCCTCCAGTTCGAGCTGACCGGCGACACCGACATGGGCAGCGGCACCAACCTGGCCACCGCCCAGGCCAACCTGACCGGCACCCAGGAGCTGCTGACCCTGCTCCAGCCGCTGCTCGACGAGCGGGACCCGCAGGTGCTCGTCAAGGTGAACGCCGGGATGAAGCGGGTCGGCGACCTGGTCGCCGCCGCCCACCGGCCCGAGGGCTGGACCCCGGTCGACCGGCTGCCCGCCGACGCCCGCCGACAGCTCAACGGCGCCACCGGTGAACTGCTCGAAGACCTCGCCCCCGTCCCCGCCCTGCTCGAGATCCGGAAGGCCGCCTGATGACCGACCACACCGCAGCCACCGGGTCCTGCCCGTTCCCGCACGCCGCTGCCGCCGCCTCCGTTGCCGCTGTCGAGGCCGTCGGGGAGGGCGGCTGCCCGGCCGGACCGGCCCGGCGCAGCTTCGTCCGGGCCGCGCTCGGCGCGGGCGCCGGAGCGGCCGTG
>NZ_LFVW01001209.1:0-1394 GCF_001182915.1 Kitasatospora sp. MY 5-36 | reverse complement strand
CGTCCAGGGCCGCTGCTCGGTCAGCAGCCGTACGGCGCCGGACTCCCAGTCGATCTCCCGGGACGGCTCGTCCGCGTGCAGGGTGCGCGGCAGCGTGCCGTGCCGCATGCCGAGGACCATCTTGACGAGGCCCGCGAGGCCGGCGGCGGTCTGGGTGTGGCCGATGTTGGACTTGGCGGAGCCGAGCCACAGCGGCCGGTCGGCGGGGCGGTCCCGGCCGTAGGTGGCCAGCAGGGCGTGGGCCTCGACGGGGTCGCCGAGGGGGGTGCCGGTGCCGTGCGCCTCGACCGCGTCGATCTGGTCGGGGGTCAGGCCCGAGGCGTCCAGGGCGGCGCGGATCACGCGCTGCTGGGAGAGTCCGCTGGGGGCGGTGAGGCCGTTGGAGGCGCCGTCCTGGTTGATGGCGGTGCCCCGTACGACGGCCAGCACGGGGTGGCCGAGGCGCCGCGCGTCGGAGAGCCGTTCGACGGCGATGGTCGCGGCGCCCTCGGACAGGCCCATGCCGTCCGCTCCGGCGGCGAAGGGCTTGCAGCGGCCGTCGGGGGCGAGGCCGCGCTGCCGGGAGAAGCCGACCAGCTGGCTGGGGGTGGACATCACCATCACGCCGCCGACCAGGGCGAGTTCGCACTCGCCCGCGCGCAGCGCCCGGCCGGCCAGGTGCAGGGCGACCAGGCCGGAGGAGCAGGCGGTGTCGATGGTGAGGGCGGGGCCCTCCAGGCCGAGGGCGTAGGCGACGCGGCCGGAGATGATGCTGCTGGAGTGGCCGGTGACGAGGTACCCCTCGGCGGCCGGGTCACCGTCGGCCAGGCCGTCGCCGTAGCCGGTCAGGGTGGCGCCGGCGAAGACGCCGACGGGGGTGCCGCGCAGCGATTCGGGGGCGATGCCGGCGCGTTCGAGGGCTTCCCAGGAGGTCTCCAGCAGCAGGCGCTGCTGGGGGTCCATGGCGAGGGCCTCGCGCGGGTTGATGCCGAAGAAGGCGGCGTCGAAGTCGGGGGCGTCGTGCAGGAAGCCGCCGCGGTGGGTGACGGACTTGCCCTGGCGGGCGGGGTCGGGGTCGTAGAGGTCCGGGTCCCAGCCGCGGTCGGTGGGCAGGCCGCCGATCACGTCGGCGCCGGAGGCCAGCAGGTCCCAGTACTGGTCGGGGGTGGTGACGCCGCCGGGGAACCGGCAGCCGATGCCGACGATGGCGAGCGGCTCGTCGGGGTCGGCGGCGGCGCCGTCCCGGGCGGGCGCGGCGGCGTCGGTGCCGGCGCCGGTGCCGAGGGCCGTCGCGGCGAGGTGGGCGCCGAGCGAGGCCGGGGTGGGGTGGTCGAAGACGATCGTGGACGGCAGCCGCAGGCCGGTGGCCGTGGCCAGCCGCTTGCGCAGTTCGACGGCGGTCAGCGAGTCGAAGC
>NZ_LFVW01001208.1:0-1396 GCF_001182915.1 Kitasatospora sp. MY 5-36 | reverse complement strand
CGGGGAGGCCGGCGTCGGCCCGGGGCCCGTCCGGCCCCGCTCGCCGAGGGCCACCCCGCCCGGCCGGGCTCCGCCGAGGACGGGCTTGCGGGTGGACTCGGGCCGGATCCAGCGGCCGTCCGCGCTCATCAGTACTGCTCCTCATCTGGGACTTCGCATCCGGACGCGCCGTGGAGCGCGCGCCCCGGGGCGCGCTTCGGCCGCCGCCCCACACTGCCGGGGGCGGCGGCCGGACGTTCACGGGGGCCGGTCGGCCCCGCGGCGGATCCCGCGGGACCCGCCCCTGGCGGTGCTAGCCGCCGAGCCAGGCGCCGGTCGGCGCGATGGACGGCGGCGAGCTCGGGCCGGCCACGATCTTGACGATGTCGGCCTCGGGCAGCACCTGGTCCCACACCTGGATGTCGGCGACGGCGCCGTGCCAGGGGTCGGCCCACTGCGAGTTGGAGCTCAGCCGGCCGACCTGGAGGGAGTTGCTGCCGCTCGGCTGCACCCCGGCCGACTTGGCCGAGGACTGCGGAGCGCCGTTGACGTACAGGGTGAGCTGGCCCGACGGGTCGTCGTACACGCCGGTCAGCAGCACCCACTGGTTGACCGTCGCGTCGCCCTTGGACCAGGCGATCGCCGAACCGCCGCCCGGCACCTGGACCTTGAAGTACCACTGGTCGTGCCCGTTGTTGCCGGCCCGGCCCAGCGCGAACGAGTAGTACTGGCCGTCGCCCTGGCTGACCGCGCTGCGGTTGCCGTTGGGCACGTCGACCAGCACCCGCGCGGAGACGGTGAAGCTCTTGTTGACCTCGACGACCGACGTGGAGGTCGAGGCGAACGAGTCCTGGCCACTGGGTAGTTTGAGGACCTGTCCGGAGAATCCGGCCATCGTCCCCTGCTTGGCGTCCGCCCCCAGGTTGAGCGCGGCCGCGCCCTTCTTGGCGGGCAGCGAGCCGACGGTCGGCGGGCTGTCGATGCCCTTGAGCGGCGGCGCGCTCGTCGTGTTCGACGGGCCGGTGACCGTCGGGGTCGGCGAGCCGGGGCCGTGGGCCGTCGGCGTCTTCTCCTTGCCGTGCTGGTAGTACCAGTACCCGCCGCCACCGGCGGCGGCCACCACGACCACCGCGGTCACCACGCCGATCAGCTTGAGCCTGCGGCCGCGCTTGGCGGACTGCTCGTTCTGCTCGGCCAGCGCCTCCCAGTTCGGCGTGCCGGCCGGGGAGACCGCCGGGCCGGGCGGGGGGACGGGCGGCTGGAAGCCGCCCTGCTGCTGCCAGTGCGCCACGGGCTGACCCAGCTGCGGCTGGCCCGGCTGCGGGCCCGGCGGGAAGGGCTGCCCGACGGCCGGACCGGGCTGCGGCATCGGTGCCTGCGGCTGCGGCTGAACCGCCTGCGGCTGGACGGGGTGTGG
>NZ_LFVW01001207.1:0-1399 GCF_001182915.1 Kitasatospora sp. MY 5-36 | reverse complement strand
CTCGCGCTGGCCACCGCGCTGGCCGCCGGCCTGCCCGGCCTCGCCGCACCCGCCTGGGCCGCCCCCGCCCCCACCGACGCCCCCGCGCAGAGCCGGGCGCAGACCCCCGACCTGGTCCTGGACCGCCCCGGGGAGTCGGTGGTCACCCGCCGCGAGGTCACCCCCATCGCCCCCGGCCTGACCATGACCTCCTTCGACCGCCTCGGCGGCCCGGGCTGGATCCGCGGCAAGGTCCTCGTCGCCGACCTGGACACCGAGGGCCTGAGTGTCGACTACCTGTCCTCCGGCAAGGTGACCACCCGCCAGAGCGTCACCGACATGGCCCGCGGCGCCGGAGCCGTCGCCGCGATCAACGGCGACTACTTCGACATGAACGCCTCCGAGGCCCCCCTCGGCGTCGGCGTCTCCCGCAAGGACGGCCTGGTCCAGGCCCCCGTCGAGGGCTGGAACCAGGCCGTCACCGTCGGCACCGACGGCCTCGCCCGGATGGCCCAGGTCTTCCTGGAGGGCCACGCGAGCCTGCCCGGCGGCCGCGAGCTGACGCTGAACGGCGTCAACACCTACGGCCTGCCCGCCGACGGCGTCGGCGTCTTCACCCCCGCCTGGGGCGACGCCACCCGCGGCAACGTCGCCAACGGCTCCGCCGAGGTCGCCGAGGTCGAACTGCGCGACGGCCGGGTCACCGCCGTCCGCGACACGCTCGGCGCCGCCGTCCCCGAGGGCGCCACCGTCCTGGTCGGCCGCGAGGCCGGCGCCCGCGCCCTGCGCGACCTCAGGCCCGGCGACCGGGTCTCCGTCGGCTACCGTCCGCGCGCCTCCTTCGGCGAGGTCGCCGTCGCGGTCGGCGGCTACCAGGTCCTGGTCGCCGACGGCGTCGCCCAGCGCTCCGGCGAGAACGACGGCAACGAGCTCAACGCCCGCACCGCCGTGGGCTTCTCGGCCGACAACCGGCGCATGTACCTGGTCACCGTCGACGGCCGGCAGGCCGACAGCCCCGGCATCAGCCTGCCCGACCTCGCCGTCCTGCTGCGCGACATGGGCGCCCACAACGCGCTCAACATGGACGGCGGCGGCTCCGCCGCGATGGCCGCCCGCCTGCCCGGCGCCGAGCGGGCCGGCACCGTCAGCAGCCCCTCCGACAACGGCGGGGAGCGCGCCGTCGCCAACGGCCTCGGCCTGTTCTCCACCCCCGGATCCGGCCAGGCCAAGGGCTTCCGGCTGCGCCCGGCCCCGGCCGTGGACACCGCCGCCCGCCTCTTCCCCGGCCTGCACCGCACCGTGCGCGCCCTGCCCCACGACGAGGCCTACGGCGCCGTCACCGCGACGGTGCCCGCCACCGCGTGGTCCACCGCCACCGGCGCCACCGTGGGCGTCGAGGGCCGCGGCCTGGACGCGGTCG
>NZ_LFVW01000119.1:0-241 GCF_001182915.1 Kitasatospora sp. MY 5-36 | reverse complement strand
GTCCGAGGCCCACGTCTTCGACACCCCGCAGCCCGAACCGGCTGCCACCCGCCCGGCCTCCGGTGGAGGGAGTTCCGGCGGCGCTGTCACCCCTCCCGTAAAGGACCCGGGACAAGACCCCACCCTCCCGGATGAACGGACGCGGGCCGCCGTGGCCACCCTGTTCCGGGTGATCAGGCCCGAACCCCGCCTGCGCCTCGGCGAGGCCGAGGCGCAGACACTGGCACCACTCGTCACGCAG
>NZ_LFVW01001206.1:0-561 GCF_001182915.1 Kitasatospora sp. MY 5-36 | reverse complement strand
CGCGGCAGCACCCCGTGCCGCATCGCCAGCACCATCTTGATGATGCCGCCGACCCCGGCGGCCGCCTGGGCATGCCCGATGTTCGACTTCAACGAGCCGAGCAGCAGCGGAAGTTCACGGCCCTGGCCGTAGGTGGCGAGGAGCGCGTTGGCCTCGATCGGGTCGCCGAGCTTCGTGCCGGTGCCGTGCGCCTCCACCGCGTCGACCTCGGCCGGAGCCAGGCCCGCGGCGGCCAGCGCCTCGCGGATCACCCGCTCCTGCGCCGGGCCGCTCGGGGCGGTCAGCCCGTTGGACGCGCCGTCCTGGTTCACCGCCGTGCCGCGGACCAGGGCGAGGACCGGGTGCCCGTTGCGGCGGGCGTCCGACAGCCGCTCGACCAGCAGCACACCCGCACCCTCGGCCCAGCCGGTGCCGTCGGCGGAGGCGGCGAAGGACTTGCAGCGCCCGTCCTCGGCGAGGCCGCGCTGGCGGCTGAACTCGACGAACACCTCGGGCGTCGCCATCAGCGCCACGCCGCCCGCCAGGGCCAGGTCGCACTCCCCGCGCCGCAGGGCCGCGACC
>NZ_LFVW01001205.1:0-830 GCF_001182915.1 Kitasatospora sp. MY 5-36 | reverse complement strand
GCAGGCGGTGTCCACGGTGATCGCCGGGCCCTCGAAGCCGAAGGTGTACGACACCCGGCCGGAGGCGACGCTGCCCGCAGTGCCGGTGCCGAGGTACCCCTCCACCTCCTCGGGCACCCGGGGCAGCCGGCTGGCGTAGTCGTGGAACATCACGCCGGTGAACACGCCGGTCCGGCTGCCGCGCAGGGCCTCCGGGTCGATCCCGGCCCGTTCCATGGCCTCCCAGGAGTCTCCAGCAGCAGCCGCTGCTGCGGGTCCATGGCGAGGGCCTCGCGCGGGCTGATGCCGAAGAAGTCCGGGTCGAAGTCGGCGCTGTCGTAGAGGAATCCGCCCTCCCGGACCGAGGAGCTGCCGACCGAGCCGGGGGCGCCGCCGAACAGGGCGTCGGTGTCCCAGCCACGGTCCGTCGGGAACTCCGAGACGGCGTCCCGGCCCTCGGCGACCAGCTGCCACAGGGCCTCGGGGGTGATCGCCCCGCCCGGGTAGCGGCAGCTCATCGCGACGATCGCGATCGGGTCCTCGTCCGCCGCCACCGCCGGACGGGCGGGGGCGGCCTGGGCCGGTGCCTCGTCGAGGAGTCCGGCGAGCAGGAAGCCGGCCAGCCGGGCCGGGGTGGGGTGGTCGAAGACCACGGTCGCCGGGAGGCGCAGGCCGAGCGCGGTCCGCAGCCGGTTGCGCAGCCGGACGGCCGAGGCGGAGTCCACTCCGAGGTCCTTGAAGGCCCGCTCGGGCGCGATCGTCCGCGGCAGGCCCCGGCCGAGCACCCCGGCCGCCTCGGCCCGCACCAGGCCGAGCAGCGTCTGCCGGGCCTCCGCCCGGGGCAGCGCGCG
>NZ_LFVW01001204.1:0-1401 GCF_001182915.1 Kitasatospora sp. MY 5-36 | reverse complement strand
CGGGCGCGTCCGGCGGGTCCTCCGGAGCCGGTGCCGGGGCGGTGGGCGGCGCCGGCACCCCTTCCGGCACCGGGGCCCCCTTCGAACCGGACATCAGCTGCTTGAACGTCGTCGCCGAGCGGGGATTGCGGTCGCACTCGAAGAAGCCGTGCGGACAGTAGTCGGTGACGGTCTGGTAGGCGGTGTCGTGGGTGCGGATCCAGTCGACCATCCGGCGCACGTACTCGGGGTTGTCGCCGTTGCGGAACAGCCCCCACTCCGGGTACGAGACCGGCTTGCCGCGCTTGGCGGCGAACTCCACCTGGTCCTGGAGGCCGTACGGCTCGCGCACGTAGTCGTCGAAGGTGCCGCCGGCGGGCTGGTCGTAGCTGTCCATGCCGATGATGTCGACCACGTCGTCGCCGGGGTAGCACTTGGTCCACGGGACGGCGTCCAGGCCCCGGCTGGGGGCGAAGTCGAAGCGGAAGCGCTGGCCGGGCACCGAGCGCATCACCCCGACGATCCGCCGCCAGTACGCCTTCCACGCCGACGGGTCGGGCTTGCAGCGGTGGGTGTAGGTGGTGCCGTTCATCTCCCAGCCGAGCGTGAGCACGGTGTCCGCGCCGCCCAGCGCGACCAGCCGGCGCGCGAGCTTGAGGAAGTGCGCGTCGAAGTCCCCGCGCTCCCCCTGGGCGAGCAGCCTGGCGACCTCGCCGTCCGGCACGTTCGCCTCGTTGGGCACCAGCATCGGCACGCCGAGCACCAGCAGCCGGGACGGGTCGGCCTGCCGCCACTGCGACCAGAGGCCGAGCACCATCGCCTCGCCCTCGATGTCGCTCCAGTCGTTGCCCGCCAGATAGGTGTGGCCGACCTGCATGTTCGCGTCGCCGAGCCACTGCGCGTACTGGCGGATCTGCGGGATGTGGTTGTCCCAGGAGCCGACGAAGGCGCCGAACGGCGGCTCGTGGTTCGGCCGCTGGACCGGAGGGCGGGGGGCCGCGCCGCGCGGCTCGACGGCGTCCGAGGAGAGGGTGTGCCGTTCGGTCTGGCTGAACGGCGTCCCCGCCGGGACGCTGGCCGTGGCCATCAGCAGCAGGGTGGCGGCGGCCAGCGTCAGGCGGCCGATTCGCATGGTGCTCTCCTCCGGACGTCGCGTGGGCGGGGCGCACGGTCTCGGCGTGGACGGACCGTGACGCCCCGCTGGCCGACAGTAGGCCCGAAGGGGGACGAAAAAGCCGAATGTCACCCTAAAGTGGGCGCCATTCGAACGCCGTCTGCCGCAACGGCCGGCGGCCGGTGCTCAGGTATCAGATCTGTAACGGTCCGGCCGGGCCAGTCCGGCCCGCTCCGGCGGACCCGGCGGAGCGGCCACGGCCCCGACGGCGCAGGTGGGCGGGCGGGCGCGCGGGGAGGGCGCGCGGG
>NZ_LFVW01001203.1:0-1402 GCF_001182915.1 Kitasatospora sp. MY 5-36 | reverse complement strand
GCCAGCGCCGCCAGGGACGCCACCGCGAGCGGGCGGGCCGGCGACCGGCCGAGCACCAGCAGGCCGCCCAGCACCGCGCCGACGCCGTAGACGCCCATCACCAGGCCCCAGGCGCGGGCGCCGCCGAGGTCCCGCTGCGCGAGCAGCGGGCCGAGCACCAGGAAGGGGGCCCAGACCAGCAGGTTGAACAGACCCATCTGCACGGTGGTGACCCACAGCCACGGGCGGGAGGCGAACTCCGACCAGCCGGCCCGCAGGTCCCGGACCATCGACCCCTCGCCGGCCGCCGCCCGCACCGGCAGCCGCAGCCCGGCCAGCGCGAAGGCGCCGACACCGTACGTCACCGCGTCGGCCAGCAGCACCGTCGCCGGGCCCCAGGCGGCGGTGACCAGGCCGGCGGTGCCGGGGCCGACCACGGTGGACACCGAACGGGCCAGCCCCAGCAGGGCGTTGGCGTCCGCCACCAGTCCCGTACGGCGCACCAGGTCGGGCACGATCGCGCCGAAGGCCGGCATGAACAGCCCCTCGCCGACCCCCCAGACCGCCACCAGCGCGACCATCGCCCAGACCGGGGCGTGCCCGGCCGCCAGCAGCCCGGCGAACAGCGCCTGGACCACGCCGCGCAACAGGTCCGAGCCCAGCATCACCCGGCGGCTGCCGAGCCGGTCCGCGATCGCCCCGCCGGCCAGCAGCACCAGCACCACGGGGAGGATCCGGGCCGCCATCACCCACCCCAGGGCGGTGCCCCCTCCGCCGTTGCCGCTTCCACCGCCACCGCCGTCGAGCACCGCGAAGGCGACCGCGACCGGCGCCATCGAGGAGCCGATCAGGGAGGTCGTGTACCCCAGGAAGAACCACGTGAACTCGCGCTCGCCGAACACGGCGAGCCGGTCTCCCAGGCGCCTTCGGCGGGCCGGGATCCGTTCGGTCTGCACTGCCATGTGCAGAAAGTCTGCGCGTCGACGGAGGGCGGATTCAAGGGATTGCGGGAAAAAAGTTGAGCCTTTGGGAATCAATTCTATGAGGATTCGATCTACCGCAGTAAATTCACACCTCTATGGCTCTCCACCTGCCGTTTACCGCGCCAGGCGACTATGGTTCAGATGTCCCGGAACAGTGATTTACTGCGGCACTTGGATTTCGGAAGAAGGCGATCGTGACAGGAACCGCGACAGCACTCCCACCGGTCGAATACGCCGTCGCCGTCGAGCGCTACCTGGCCGCCTCCGGGCTCGCCGACGGCTCCCGGCGGATCTACCGGATCGCACTGGACACCTGGGCCTGGGCACTCGCCGACCGGCCCGCCCCCACCGGCCCCGAACGGCGACGGGCCCGGCCGCCCGTCCTGCCGCTCGCCCTGCTCGACCACCCCGACGCCGCCGAGCGGCTCCGCGCCGCGGCC
>NZ_LFVW01001202.1:0-1406 GCF_001182915.1 Kitasatospora sp. MY 5-36 | reverse complement strand
TCCCCGCGCCGGCCCCGGGCTCCGGCGGCCGGTCCGGGCCCGGCCGCGCCCCAGGGGCCCCGCCGGTCGCGTGCGGATGGCGCATGCTCTTTTGCTACGCCCGGCCCGCACCGGTGTCAAGGCGAGCCCGTACCGGCCCCGGGCTGCCCCGGGGCCCGCCGTGCGCCAGCATGGACGGCATGCCGAGCGAACCCCGCCGCACCACCGTGGTCAACCTCAAGGGCCACCGCGACGACCCCGGGTACCGCGACGTCGTCTACGTCGGCCGCGCCATGCACCGCGGCGGCTGGCACCTCGCCGAGTCCCCGCTGCACTGCCCGTACCGCCCCGGCCCGGACCTCACCCGCGAGGAGATGGTCGCCAGGTACCGCGCCCACGTGCTCGCCCACCCCGACCTGCTCGCCCTCGTCCCACCCCTGCGCGGCCACCGCCTCGGCTGCTGGTGCGCCCCGCTCCCCTGCCACGCCGACGTCCTCGCCGACCTCGCCGACCACCCGCCGAGCTGACGCCGGGCGGCTCAGAGCCCGGAGAGGTCCACCGTCACGGGGTACGGCACCGCGGCCTTGACCAGCCCGGTGAACAGCTCCCCCGCCCGGTACGCGGCCCCGGCCTCGTCCAGGACGTAGGTGTGGACGATCGGCACGCGGCCGGCGGCCTGCTCGACCCGCCAGTAGAACGGGATGCCCGCCTTGGCGTACTGGTCCGACTTGACCACCCGATCGGTGGTCTCCGATCCCGGCGAGACCACCTCGACCAGCAGCAGGACGTGGTCGGGTCTGGTCGGCGACTCGTCGATGGTGTCCGCGCGGTAGACCACGACGTCCGGTCGGCGGTTGTTCAGCGGCACGTCCTGCAGCCGGACGTCGAAGTCGGTGTCGGCGTTCCAGTCGACGCCGCCCGCCTCGTCCAGGGCGTTCGCCAAGAGCCGGGCGAGCCGGTTGTGCCGCTTGGAAGCGCTCGGGGACACGACCACCATCCCGTCGACGATCTCGATGCCCGCGCACTGCTCGTCCGTCCAGGAGTCGTACTGCTCACTGGTGATCTGCCGGTGCATCCACTCGGGTGCGATCATCTCAGCCGTCACCGCGTACCTCCCCTGTGCTGGGCGGGCCTCGTGCTGTGTGCCACAGCCTAGTACGAGCCCTCGTACGAGCGTTGCGGCGGTTTCGGACGGTTCGGGGACTGTTCGATATTCTCCGGGCGGGTGGCGGCGTGGGGCCGCCGGTGGGGAAGCGAGAGCCGTATGCAGTCGTCGTCCGGGGGTCCCGCGAGCGGGACGGCGTGGCAGTGGGACGAGGAGACGGACGGCGGCGGGGCCCCCGAGGACGTGATCGCGGGCGGCGGGGAGCGCGCGCGGCCGAGCCGGCGCCGGCTGCTGCTCGGGGCCGGGGTGCTCGCGGCGGGCG
>NZ_LFVW01001201.1:0-1410 GCF_001182915.1 Kitasatospora sp. MY 5-36 | reverse complement strand
GACCGCCCGCGCAAGCCGCGCGGCCGCAGCGGCGCCCCCAAGCAGGCCCGCCCCGCCGCCGCCCCCGAGGCCACCGACTTCACCGTGGTCCAGGGCACCCCGGCCCGGCCCCCGGCGGCGTCCTTCGCCGAGCTGGAGATGCCCAAGGCGATCCTCTCCGCGCTCGGCCGCCAGGGCGTCACCGAGCCCTTCCCGATCCAGGCCGCCACGCTGCCCGACTCGATCGCCGGGCGCGACGTCCTCGGCCGCGGCCGCACCGGCTCCGGCAAGACCCTGGCCTTCGGCCTCCCGCTGCTCGCCCGCACCGCCGGGCGCCGCGCCGACGCCCGGTACCCGCTGGCGCTCGTCCTGGTGCCGACCCGCGAGCTGGCCCAGCAGGTCACCGAGGCGCTCACCCCGTACGCGACCGCCGTCAACCTGCGGATCACCACCGTCGTCGGCGGCATGTCGATCAACAAGCAGGCCAACGCGGTGCGCCGCGGCACCGAGGTCCTGGTGGCCACCCCGGGCCGGCTGGACGACCTGATCGGGCGCGGCGACGTCAACCTCTCCGACGTCGCGATCACCGTCCTCGACGAGGCCGACCAGATGGCCGACATGGGCTTCCTGCCGCAGGTCAGCAAGCTGCTGGAGCAGGTCGCCGAGGGCGGGCAGCGGATGCTGTTCTCCGCCACCCTGGACCGCAACGTCGACCGGCTGGTCAAGCGCTTCCTGACCGACCCGGTGACCCACTCGGTCGACCCCTCGGCCGGCGCGGTCACCACCATGGACCACCACGTCCTCCAGCTGGAGCAGGCCGACAAGGCCTCCGCCACCGCGCACATCGCCTCCCGCGACGGCCGCGTGATCATGTTCGTGCACACCAAGCACGGCGCCGACCGGCTGGCCAAGCAGCTGCTCGCCAACGGCGTGAAGGCCGCCGCGCTGCACGGCGGCAAGTCCCAGCCGCAGCGCAACCGGGTCCTGGACCAGTTCCGGGACGGCCACGTCACCGCGCTCATCGCGACCAACGTCGCCGCCCGCGGCATCCACATCGACGGCCTGGACCTGGTCGTCAACGTCGACCCGCCGGTCGACCACAAGGACTACCTGCACCGCGGCGGCCGCACCGCCCGGGCCGGCGAGTCCGGGACGGTCGTCACCCTGGTGCTGCCCGAGCAGCGCCGCGAGGTCAACCGGCTGATGACGACGGCCGGCATCCGCCCGACCGTCACCAAGATCCGCCCGGGCGACGCCGACCTCACCCGGATCACCGGCGCCCGCACCCCCAGCGGCGTGGCCGTGACGCTGGCCGTACCGGTCACCGCCGACCAGGCCGCCGGGGCCAAGGGCGGCGCCGACAAGCCCGCCGGGGCCAAGTCCGGCACCCCCCGCCGCCGGCCCGGCAAGCGCTCCGCGCTGCCCGCCGAC
>NZ_LFVW01001200.1:0-1411 GCF_001182915.1 Kitasatospora sp. MY 5-36 | reverse complement strand
CTCGGCCGCCGGGCCGCGCCGGCTGGTCAGCAGCAGGTGCCGGGCGCCGTGGGCGGCGACCAGGTGGCGGGCGGTCAGCTCGCCCAGGCCGCCGATCGCGCCGGTGACCAGGACGGTCCCGGAGACGTCCAGCGGGACCTGCTCACCAGCACCCGGCTTCCCGGCAGCGGTCGGCGCCTTGGCCAGGCGCGGGGCGAGCAGGGCGCCCCGCCGGACGGCCAGCTGCGGCTCGGTGTCCACCGGCAGGGCGGCCAGCGGCAGTTCACCGCCGTCGTGGTCGACCAGGACCAGCCGGTCCGGGTTCTCCGACTGCGCGGAGCGGACCAGGCCCCACACGGCGGCCAGGACCGGATCGGGCGCACCCTCCCCGGTGGCGACCGCGCCGCGGGTCAGCACGGCCAGCCGGGCCTCGGCGAACCGCGGGTCCACCAGCCACTCCTGGACGAGGCGCAGCACCCGTACGGTCGTCGCGCCGACCGCGGCGGCCAGCTCGTCCGTCGCCTCGGACCCCTGGTGCGGGGCGAGTTCCACCGCGACCACGTCGGGCACGGCCGCGCCGGCGTCCACCGCCGAGCCCAGCTCGGCCAGGGCGGCCAGGCAGTCCGTGCGGTCGGTGCCGTCCGTGCGGTCGGCGCTGTCGGTGCGGTCGGTGCTGTCGGTGCCGAGGAGCGTCCAGGAGCGGGCGGCCGGGTCGCCGGCCGGCACCGGCAGCCACTCGATCCGCAGCAGCGACTCGCGCACGGCCCGGTCGGCGGTGCGCAGCCGCTCGGCGGAGACGGGCCGCAGCAGCAGCGAGTCCACCGAGGCGACGGGCGCGCCGCCGAGGTCCGCGACGGTCAGCGACAGGGTCTCCGGAGCCGTCCGGGCCAGCCGGACGCGCAGCGCGGTCGCGCCGCTCGCGTGCAGCCGGATCCCGCCCCAGGAGAAGGCGAGCCTGCCCTGCTCGGCGTCCGGCACCAGGCCCATCGCGTGCAGGGCGGCGTCCAGCAGCGCCGGGTGCAGCCCGTAGCGGGCGGCCGCGGCCTGCTCGGTGGCGGGCAGGGCGACCTCGGCGTAGACCTGGTCGCCGTGCTGCCAGGCGGCTCGCAGGCCCTGGAAGGCCGGGCCGTAGTCCACCCCGGCGTCGGCGAGCCGCTGGTAGGCGTCGGTGACGTCCAGCGGGGTCGCGCCGGCCGGCGGCCAGGCGGTGAGGTCCACGGCGGACTCGTCGGCTGCCGCGTCGGTGGCCGCGGCGAGCGTGCCCGAGGCGTGCCGGGTCCACGGCTCGTCCTCGGCGGCGTCGGCCGGGCGGGAGTCGATCCGCAGCGGACGGAGGCCGTCCTGCTCCGCGCCGACCAGGACCTGGAGCCGGACCCCGCCGCGCTCGGGCAGGACCAGCGGGGCTTCCAGGGTGAGTTCGTCGAGGCGGCCG
>NZ_LFVW01001199.1:0-1420 GCF_001182915.1 Kitasatospora sp. MY 5-36 | reverse complement strand
GGCCGGGGCCCGGCCCTGGCCGGGCACGGCGAGCACCGGCAGGCCGGCCAGCGAGGGCAGCTGCTCGCGCAGCCGCGAGGCCAGCTCGGCGGCGCGCAGCCGGGAGGCCGGGGCCTTGGCCAGGCACTCGGAGATGATCCGCCACAGCCCGTCCGGCAGGCCGGGGATCGGCGGGACCTGCTCGGTGACGTGCCGGCGCAGCACCGCGCCGGTGTGGCCGCCGCCGAACGGGGTGAAGCCGGCCAGCAGCTCGTACAGCACGGTGGCGAGGGCGTAGATGTCGACGGCGGCGCGCGGCTCCAGGCCCTCGATGATCTCGGGGGCGAGGTAGTCCGGGGTGCCGATGATCCGGGTGGCCCGGGTGCGGCGCGGGGCGTCGACCAGGCGGGCCACCCCGAAGTCGGTGAGCTTGGCGCGCGGGGCGCCGCCGGGGCCGGGGGCGGCGGCGAGGTCGAGCAGGACGTTCTCCGGCTTGACGTCGCGGTGGACGATCCCGGCCGCGTGCGCGGCGGCCAGGCCGTCGGCGACGTCGGCGATGACCGAGGCGGCGGTCTGCGGGGGCAGCGCGCCGTCCCGCTCCAGCCGGGAGCGCAGGTCGGTGCCCTGGACCAGCTCCATCACCAGGGCGAGGTCGCTGCCGTCCACCACCATGTCGCGCACGCCGACCACCCGGGGGTGGTCGAGGCTGGTCAGCGCGGTGCGCTCCTGGACGAAGCGGCCGACCAGCACCTGGTCGGCGGCGAGGTCCTCGCGCAGCAGCTTGACCGCCACCGGACCGTCGGGCCCTTCACCGAGCCAGACCGTCCCGGCCGAACCCCGGCCGATCACCTGGTGGACGGTGTACCGGCTGCCGATCTTGCGTGCCAATGCTGCTCCGTGGGCGGCGCGGGAGCGCTCCGGGGGTCCGGCGCGCTCGGTGGGGCGGGACAACAGCGACCAACCTACGCGCCCGGAGGGCCTGCGGGGGCCGCCCGAAGGGCCCGGAGCGGGAGTCCCGGCCGAGAAATCTCGATAATTGTCGACATAGCGTCAATGCGGCCGCCCGGGCGGGCCGGAGGCCGGAACGCCGTCCGGACCCGGACCGGTTCCGGACCCGGACCGGTTCCGGCTCCGGATCGGCTCCGGCCTCGGGCGGCGCTACTTGCCGAAGAGGCTGTTCGCCCAGTCGCGCGCCGAGTCGAACCAGCCCACGACGTTGTCCCAGTAGTGCGGCAGCGGCGTGAAGTTCCACAGCGCCACCCCGGCCACGGCCAGCACCAGCAGCACCATCAGACAGCCCTTGAAGCAGCCGAGCCCCGGGATGTACATCCGGTTGCGGCTGCGCGGGCGCGGCTCGCGGGCCGGCCCGGGCTCGCGGCGGGCCGGGGCCGGCGGCTCCTCGCGGCGCTGCGGCGGGGCCTCCCGGTACTGCGGCGCGGGC
>NZ_LFVW01001198.1:0-1431 GCF_001182915.1 Kitasatospora sp. MY 5-36 | reverse complement strand
CCGGATCGACGCCATCGCCGTCCAGCCCCGCGCGGGCGTGACCACCGCCGCGCTCGCCGCCCAGGTCCGCCAGGCCGTCGGCGGCGACGCCGCTGCCGGAGCCGCTGCCGCTGCCGGAGCCGGTGCCGTCAAGGTCCTCACCGGGGACGACCGGGGCGCCGTCGAGCACCCCGACCTCGGCGGAGCCCGCACCCTGCTGATGGCCCTCGGCGGCAGCTTCGGCGGCTACGCCACCATGACCGCGGTCTTCGTGGTGATGAGCACCGTCGCCCTCGCCACCGGCCAGCGCGCCCGCGAGTTCGCCCTGCTCCGCGCCATCGGCGCCACCCCGCGCCAGATCCGGCGCACCATCGCCGCCGAGGCGATGCTGGTCGCGCCGCTCGCCGCGGCGCTCGGCATCCTGCCCGGAATCGCCCTCGCCCGCTGGTGGTTCGACCAGCTGGTCGAGCGCGGCGCCGTCCCCGCGGACGTCCGCCTGGACGTCGGCCCGCTGCCGATGCTCGCCGCCGTCCTCGCCTGCACCCTCGCCGCGCTGACCGCCGGGTTCCTGGCCGCCCGCCGGCCGTCCCGGATGCGGGCCGCCCAGGCGCTCGGCGAGGCCGCCGTCGAAGCGCCCCGACCGGGCGCGGTGCGCACCGTCCTCGGACTGGTCTTCGCCGCCGGCGGCATCGCGGCCGCGGCCATCGCCACCTCCCTGGACGGCGCCAAGGCCGCCCAGACCGCGCTCGGCGTGGTGATGTGCTTCATGATGGCCGTCGCCCTGCTCGGCCCCTGGCTGGCCCGGGTCGCCGCCGCGGTGCTCGGCGCCCCGCTGCGGGCCGGCGGCGCGCCCGGCTCGCTGGCCGCCGACAACACCCGCGCCAACGCCCGCCGCCTGGCCTCCGCGATCACCCCGATCGTCCTGGTCACCGCCTTCTGCGGCACCCTGCTGATCATCCAGAGCACCGTGCGCCACACCAGCGGCGAGAACGTCCGGGCCGGCGTCACCGCCGACCACGTGGTCGGCGCCACCGGCCCCGGCCTGCCCGCCGGGACGGCCGAGCGGGCGGGCCGGGTGCCGGGCGTGGACACCGCCGTCGGCGTGCTGCGCACCGGCGTCGTCTACCGGAACGGCGACCAGCTGAGCTCCGCCCCCGTGCTCGGCGTCGACGGCGACCCGGCCCGGCTGCCGAAGGTGCTCGACCTGGGCGTGCGCAGCGGTGCCCTCGCCGACCTCGGCCGCGCGCCCGACACCGTCGCGCTGAGCTCCACCCTGGCCGAGGCGTTCGGCGCCGAGGTCGGCGACCGGGTCCCGCTCTGGCTCGGCGACGGCACCGCCGTCCGGCCCGCCGTGGTCGCGGTGTACGACCGCGGGCTCGGCGTCGGACAGGCGCTGCTGCCCCGGGCCGCGGTGGCCGCGCACGTCACCGCCGGGTACGACAGCCAGGTGCT
>NZ_LFVW01001197.1:0-1432 GCF_001182915.1 Kitasatospora sp. MY 5-36 | reverse complement strand
CCCCCTCCCCGCCCCCCGCGGCGCCCCCGGCGGGGACCCGTCCGCCGGGCCCCACCCGGCCCCCCGGCGCGGCTTCCTCGCCAAGGCCTTCGGCATCACCGCCGTGCTCAGCGCCGCCGGCTCCGGCCTCGGCCTGCTGCGCGACCTCCTGCTGGCCCGCTACTTCGGCGCCAACCAGGGCACCGACGCCTTCCTGGTCGCCTGGACCGTCCCGGAGACCGCCGCGCCGCTGCTGATCGAGGACGCCATGTCCTTCCTCATGGTGCCCGCGTTCGCCCTCGCCCTGGTGCTGCGCGAGGAGGACCCGGACGCCCCCGACCCGGTCCGCCAACTGGTCCGCGCCACCCTGCCCTGGCTGCTGCTCGCGCTCAGCGGCCTCGCCCTGGCCGTCGCCCTGGGCGCCCCGGAACTGGTCGACCTGCTCGCCCCCGGCCTCACCGACCCCGGCCTGGCCGTCACCTGCACCCGGATCACCGCGGTCACCGTGCTGCCCTTCGGGGTGGCCGGCTACCTGGCCGCCGCGCTGCGCGCCCACCACCGCTTCACCGCCCCGGCCGGCATCTACGTCGCCTACAACCTCGGCATCCTCGCCGTCCTGCTCTGCCTCCACTCCTACCTCGGCGTGCGCTCCGCCGCCCTCGGCGTCGCGGGCGGCAGCCTGCTGATGGCCGGTCTGCTGGTCGGCCCGTTCCTGCGCCGGCTGCGCCAGGGCCCGCCCGGCACCGGCCGGGGCCGCCGCTCGCGCCGGGCCCTGGTGCTGATGCCGCTCGCCCTGCTGCCGGTGGCCGCCTTCACGCTCACCCGGCAGTCCCAGGTCTTCGTCGAGCGCTACCTCGGCTCGGCCCTGCCGCCCGGCACCATCTCGCACCTCAACTACGCCGCCAAGGTCTCCCAGCTCGCCATGACGGCGGGCCTGCTGATCTGCACCGTCACCTTCCCGCTGGTCGCCCGGGCGCTGGCCGCCGGGGACCTCACCGCCGCCCGCGACCGGGTGGAGAAGGACCTCGGCCAGGCGGCGGCCGTCGTCCTGTTCGGCACCGCCTTCCTGATGGCCTGCGCCCCCTCGGTGGTCTCGCTGCTGTTCGAGCGCGGCGCCTTCGGCCCGCACGACACCGCCGCCACCGCCGACGTCATCCGGGTGTACAGCTTCGGCCTGCCCGCCCAGGCGCTGATCGGCGTGATGGTCCGTCCGTACTTCTCGCTGCGCCCGGTGGTCCGCCGGGCCGACGACCCGGGCGCCGAGGACGGCCGCCGGCTGCTGGACTGGTACCCGGCCGCCGCGATGGTGCTCGGCCTCGGCGTCACCGTCGCCACCGGCCTGCTCGCCACGCCCCGCTTCGGCGCCCTGGGGCTGGCCGCCGGCAACGCGGCCGGGATCACCGCCGCCGCCGCACTGCTGCTGCACGGCCTGGTGCTGCGCGGCATCCCGCTG
>NZ_LFVW01001196.1:0-1454 GCF_001182915.1 Kitasatospora sp. MY 5-36 | reverse complement strand
GCGGGTCCGGGGGCGGCCGTCGCACGGGCGGTGTACACGCCGCCCGCGGACGGGGGCGACCCGGTCCAGCTCGCCAAGGGGGGCGGCAAGAGCGGCTCGTCCGGTTCGAAGGGGTCGGGGTCCAAGGGCTCCAAGACCGGTCGCAGCGTGCACCACCACATCGACCACTACGACTCCGACGACCACAACGGCAGCGGCGGCAACGGCAACGGCCACTGCCACAGCGACCCGACGCCGCTGCCCACCGGCTCGTCGACCCCGACCCAGCCGCTGCTCCCCCCGCAGACGCCGACTCCGACAGCGCCCCCGCCGACGGTCAAGCCGACACCGGCACCGGCCCTGCCGACCAAGCGCTGAGCCGGGGCGGCCGAACGCCGAGTCGGGGCGGCCGAGCGCCGAACCGGCGTCTGCGTCAAGGCGCCGCCGGTCAGTCCAGGACCGGGTCCAGCCCGAGGGCCCGGTCCTGCTCCGCCTCCGCCTCCCGGCGCACCAGGCGGTACCACATGAAGACCACGAACCCGCCGAAGACGAACCACTCCAGGGTGTAGCCCAGGTTCTGGAACGCGCGCAGGGTGAGCCCGTCGCCGCCCTGGGGCTGCACGGTCGGTACGGAGGCCAGCCCGGCGGGCGCGTCGTCGGCGGCCACCCAGCCGTCGTACCAGCCGTCGTACTCCAGCACGTTCAGCAGCGAGGCCCGGTTGATCATGCCGAGCTGCCCGGCGGGCAGACCGCCCGCCACCGCGCCGTTGCTGCCCACCGACTCGTTGGCCTGGAGGCGCCCGGTCACCGTCACCTCTCCGCCCGGCGGCGGCCCGGCGACGGCCGGGTCCCCGGCCGACCAGCCGCGCACCACGGCGACGGCGTGTCCGTCGGCGGTGCGCAGCGGGGTGAGCACGTAGTAGCCCTGCTTGCCGTCCACCACGCGGTTGGGGACGAGCAGTTGGTGCTCGCCGTCGTAGCTGCCGGTCACCGTGACGGTCCTGCCGACGGTTTCCGTGCTCACCTGCGGGGTCGCCTGGTTGAGCAGCGCGTCGATCGGCCGGGCGTCACCCGAAGCGGTGACCGCCTGCTTGGCCTCCTGGTGCGTGGACACCCGGTCCTCGAAGCGGCCGAGCTGCCAGGAACCCAGCCACAGGCACACCGCCACGGCCGCCACGGCCACGACGGTGCCGCCGAGCCAGCGCGGAGTCAGGAGGAACCGGTACACACCCCCACGGTATCCACTCCTCACACCCGCCCCGTCCCCCGGGCCCCGAACACGGCCGCCTCCGGGCGGTCGCCCCGGCCTCTCCGCGACACCGGCGGCCCCGGCGGGCATCACCCCGCCGTCGTCACTCCGCCGTCGTCACCGAGCCGTCGGTGAGCCCGACGGCTGCGGCGCCGGGCCGCCCAGCCCCTGGACGCCGCCGCGGTAGACGGTGCCGCTGCACGCCACCGGCAGGGTCGCCGTGGCG
>NZ_LFVW01001195.1:0-1462 GCF_001182915.1 Kitasatospora sp. MY 5-36 | reverse complement strand
CGGCCCCCTCCGGCGCGGGCCGGCGGTCGGCCGTGGGGGTGCGCAGCAGCGGCAGCATCAGGTCGGGCCAGGGGACCGCGGTGCCGTCACCGTCCGGTCCGGGCCGGGCGCCCGCCCCGCGCTTCCCGGACGCGGGGGCCTGGGGCGGCACCCGTTCGGGCCGGGTGGGGTGTCCTTCCGGGCCGGCGGGCGCACCGAGCTGCTCGTGTTCCGTCATCGCGACTCCCTGACCCCACCCCCTCCGCCAACACCGTGCAGCCCTTCAACTACCCGGAGTGACGCTGCGGCGAACGCGCCACACCCGGCACACCCGTACGAACCGGAGCACGACCAGCCGTACACGCCCCAGCGCCCCGCGCGTGCCGACCTCGGGGCGGGGGCCGGCCGGGCCCCGGGGCCGCGGTGGCACCGACGGGGCGTGGCCACGCGACGACGGCGGACAGGCGGCGACCGGGAGGCGGCCGGGTCAGAACCGCGGCGTCAGCAGGCTCGCCAGCTCGGCCTCGAAGAGCAGCCCGGGACGGAAGCCCATGCCGGTGAAGTGTCCGGCGAGCTCCAGGGACAGCACGCCGTGCAGACGGGTCCAGAAGGCCAGGAAGCGGTGGAGCACCTCGGGCGGGGCCGGCTGCTCGCCCGCCCAGTCCCGGTGGCCCAGCAGGTGGGTGGTGAACGGCGCCCCCGGGGTGTCCGCTCCGGCCGGGGCGAGCGCCGCGCAGGCGTCGACCAGGGTCCGCATGACCTCGTCGGCGATGGCGGTGGTGTCCTCGGGCGCGCGGTAGCCGGGCACGGGGGTGCCGTAGATCAGGAAGTACCGCTGGGGGTCGGCCAGCGCCCAGTCGCGCAGGGCGTGGGCGAGCCCGGCCAGGTCGGCGCCCTCGGCGGCGGCCGCGCCGAGGGTGTCGGCGAGGCTGCGGTACGCGTCCCGGACGAGTTCGGTGATCAGCTCGTCGCGGCCGGCGAAGTAGCGGTAGAGCGCGGGGCCGCTCATGCCCATCCGCTTGGCGATCGCGTTGACGGAGAGCGCCGAGGCGCCGGCCGTGGCGATCTGCTCCCAGGCGTGCGCCTTGACCTCTTCGCGCACCTGGGCCCGGTAGCGCTCGCGCGGGGTGTCCGCGCCCGTCCTCGCCATGGCCCTCGCCCGCTCCCCGTATCGCCCGACTACATGTTCACGCTTCCGTTAGAAGGTATCACGGAACCTGTTGACGCCCCGGCCCTCGCGGAGTTACAACTTCTAACGAAGGCGTGAGCATCTAGCTCGCAAGGCGTCCGAGCCGTCCGACGGCCGACCAGTGAATGGGGAGTTCCATGTCCGCCACGCGCAGCTCCACCCGCGGCACCGGCATCCGCACCGCCCTGCTGACCCTCCCGCTCGCCCTCGGGCTGCTCGGCGCCGCCGCCGCGCCGGCCGGGGCCGCCACCGCCCACCGCCCCGGCTCCTCGCTCACCTGCGGCGGGGCGGGCG
>NZ_LFVW01001194.1:0-1466 GCF_001182915.1 Kitasatospora sp. MY 5-36 | reverse complement strand
AGCCGTACTGGCCGGGGACGGCCGCCGGGCGGTCGGCGGCCAGCGGGGCCTTCAGTGCGGGCACCAGGGGGCCCGCGGCGGCCGCGCCGGCCAGCGCGAGCAGCGCGATGAAGCCGAGCCAGGCGCCGAAGCCGTGGCTGACGACGGAGCTGGAGGTGCCGCCGCCGAGCGCCCAGACCGAGGTCCACAGCGCCGCGACGGAGAGGGCGATGCCCCACTGGTCCAGCCGCAGGCCGAGCACCTGGCGGTTGGCCGCGGCCGCACCCTGGAAGCGCTGCACCAGGATCAGCACCGCGGCGGCGATGCCGAGGAGGTAGATCGACGGCAGGATGGGGAACAGGTCCGTGCTCCACGCGTTCTGCGACGGCGGGCAGTACCGGCTGTTGCCGCAGTCCACGGTCCAGTAAGGCAGGAAGGAGGCGATGAAGAGCAGGACGGCCGCGCCTGCGACGGCGGCGTCTCCCCTGGTGAGAGCGCGCAGATTCACTAACGTTCCCCTCGTTGACGTGTCGTGGACGGTGGTTCGCGCGGTCGGGCCGACCGGCCGAAACTCCCGAACGGACCAGAAGCCTAGGCCCAACCGTCCTGCCGGTGCACGGCGGGACCGGGAATGGGGTGAAGTCGTTGCAAACCGTGCGGTCCGGGCGGAGCGTCGTCCTCCGCCGGTCGCGGCCCAACTCCCTTACCGCTCTTCGGTCTTCTCTTGGGTCGTCAGGAAAGCGGTCAGCGCGTCGGCGATCCCCCGGGCCGCCTGCTGGCGCCACTGAGGGTCCGTCATCCGCTTCGCGTCCGTCGAGTTGCGCATGTTACCGCACTCGATGAACACCTTGGGGACCGTCGAGAGGTTGAGGCCGCCCAGGTCGGAGCGGGTGTCCAGGCCGTCCTTGGCGATGTAGTCCGCGTACGGCTCGCCGGTCGCGGCGTGGAACCGGTCGCGCAGCAGGAGGCCGAGCCGGCGCGAGGGGGCGACGATCGCCGCGTTGTCCGCCTTCCCCGCCACCACCCGGGCGGGCATGATCACGTGGAACCCGCTGCCGCTCGCCGGGCCGCCGTCCCCGTGCACCGAGACCGCGACGTCGGCGTGGGCGTCGGCGCCCGCGCGGGCCCGCTCGTCGACGCACGGGCCCCAGGGCCGGTCGCCGTCCTGGACCAGGACCACCGTGGCGCCCCGGGCGGCCAGCAGGGCGCGGGCCCGGCGGGAGACGTCCAGGGTGTACTCGGCCTCGGTGTAGCCGGCGTTGGTCTCGGTGCCGGTGGTGTCGCACTCCTTGCGGGCGTTGCCGATGTCCACCTGGCGGTTGATCTCGGCGGTGTGGGCGGAGTTCCCGGGGTTGTGGCCGGGGTCGAGCAGGACGGTGCGGCCGGTCAGGACCGCGGCGTCGGCGGGCGCGGACGGGGCCTCGGCCGCCGGGGTGGTGGACGGCGGCGGTGCGACCGGCGGGGTGAGGGGCGCGGCGGTGCCGTCG
>NZ_LFVW01001193.1:0-1466 GCF_001182915.1 Kitasatospora sp. MY 5-36 | reverse complement strand
CGCGGTCGCCGCGCTCACCCTCGGCCTGGTCCGCGGTGAGCCCTGGCCCGACCGGCTGGCCGAGGCCGTGGCACTGTCCGCGGCCGCCGTCGCCGCACCGCTGGCCGGCGACTTCGACCCCGCCCTCCACCACGCCCTGCGGTCCCGCGTGGACGTCCACCCCTTCGCCACCGAGGAGTCCGACCCATGCCCCTGAGCGGAACCGGCCCGATCGCCGCCGCCGCGGCCGGAGCCGCGTGCGGTGTCGGCGCCTTCAACGTCATCCAGCTGGAGCACGCCCAGGCGATCGTCGCCGGGGCCGAGGCCGCCGGTGCGCCGGTGATCCTGCAGATCAGCGAGAACGCCGTGCGCTACCACGGCGCCCTCGGGCCGATCGGCGCCGCCACGCTGGCCGTCGCCCGGGCCGCGCGGGTGCCGGTCGCGGTCCACCTGGACCACGCCACCTCCGTGGAACTCGTCAGCCAAGCCGTGGAGTTGGGCTTCACCTCGGTGATGTTCGACGCTTCGGCGCTGTCGTACGGGGAGAACCTGCGGGCCACCGCCGAGGTGGTGCGGCGGTGCCACGCCGCGGGCGTCTGGGTGGAGGCCGAACTCGGCGAGGTCGGCGGCAAGGACGGCGTCCACGCCCCGGGTGTGCGCACCGATCCGGCCGAGGCCGCGGCGTTCGTCGCCGCGGCCGGCGTGGACGCGCTCGCGGTGGCCGTCGGCACCTCGCACGCGATGCCCACCCGCGACGCGGCGCTCGACTTCGAGCTCATCGGACGGTTGCGCCGGGCGGTGCCGGTCCCGCTCGTCCTGCACGGCTCCTCGGGTGTGGCGGACGGGGACCTCACCGCGGCCGTCGAAGCCGGCATGACGAAGGTCAACATCGCCACCCACCTCAACCGGGTGTTCAGCACCGCCGTCCGCCGGGCCCTGGCCGACGACGCGCGGCTGGTCGACACCCGCCGCTACCTCGGGCCGGCCCGCGCGGCCGTCGCCGCCGAGGTCACCCGGCTGCTCGGCGTCCTCAAGGCGACGGCACCGGCGGCCTGAGCCACCACCACCGCCCGCGGCCCGACCGGGACCACCACGACACACCACGGCCGCCCGTCCCCGCGTGGGGGAGGGCGGCCGTCGGCGTCGCTCAGGCGGGCTCGACGGTGGAGAACCTCTCGCCGCCGACGATCCACCGGCCGCGGCGCATCACCGCGACCAGGTCGTAGCCCTCCGAGTCGACCACGACGAGGTCGGCGAGCTTGCCGGTCTCCAGCGAGCCGATCGAGTCGCCCAGGCCGAGCAGCCGGGCCGGGGTGGCGGACAGCGACTCGACGGCCTGGCCGAGCGTCAGCCTCCCGACGGTGAGGGCTCTTCGGAACACCCGGTCGAGGGTCGCCGTGGACCCGGCGATGGAGCTGCCGTCCGGGAGCATGGCCACGCCGTCCTTGACCTCGACCTGGAGCGGGCCGAGCGGGTAGAGGCCGTCG
>NZ_LFVW01001192.1:0-1470 GCF_001182915.1 Kitasatospora sp. MY 5-36 | reverse complement strand
GTCACCGTGTTCGTCGTCAGCTTGGTGACGTCTGTCAGGCTGCAGAAGACCTGCTTGGAGGCACCTGCCGCGAGGTCGAACGATCCGGCAGCCGTGACACAAGCCGGCGTCACGGAGTCGGCGAGGGTGATGCCGGTGATGTTGACGGGGCCGTTGTTGGTCACCGTGATGCGCCAGTAGGCCGTGCCGTTGGGGTGACGGTGGTGGTCTTGGCCCACGGTCCCGCGCCGCCGTCACCGCAGTCGGCGGCGTTGGTCGAGGTGCAGACCTCCTTGTTGATCGTCAGCGACGGAACGTCAACGCTCGCCTCGGAGGGCGGAGTGGTGATCGGGGTGCCACCAGGACCGGGGAAGGACGCCGTCACCGTGTTCGTCGTCGACTGGGAGACGCTCGTCAGGTTGCAGAACACCTGATGGGACGCGCCCGCCGCCAGGTCGAAGGTGCCAGCAGCTGTGACGCACGACGGCGTGACCGTGTCGGTGAGGGTGATGCCGGTCAGGTTCACCGTGCCGTTGTTGGTCACCGTGATCCGCCAGTAGGCGGTGCCGTTCGGCGCGACAGTGGTGGTCTTGGTCCACGGTCCCGCGCCGCCCTCACCGCAGTCAGCGGCGTTTGCGGAGGTGCAGACCTCCTTGTTGATGACCAGGGACGGAACGTCGGCACTGGCCTCGGACGGGGGCGTGGTGATGGGTGTTCCGCCGGGTCCTGGGAAGGAGGCCGTCACCGTGTTGGTCGTCAGCTTGGTGATGTCTGTCAGGTTGCAGAAGACCTGCTTCGACGCGCCTGCGGCGAGGTCGAAGGTGCCGGCGGCCGTGACGCACGAGGGCGTGACCGTGTCGGTGAGGGTGATGCCGGTCAGGTTGACCGTGCCGTTGTTGGTGACGGTGATCCGCCAGTACGCCGTCCCATTCGGCGCCAGGGTGGTGGTCTTCGCCCAGGGGCCGGGTCCGCCGTCACCGCAGTCGGCGGCGTTGGTCGAGGTGCAGACCTCCTTGTTGATCGTCAGTGACGGAACGTCGACGCTCGCCTCGGACGGCGGCGTGGTGATGGGTGTTCCGCCGGGGCCGGGGAAGGAGGCGGTGACGGTGTTGGTCGTCAGCTTGGTGATGTCTGGCAGGTTGCAGAAGATCTGATGGGACGCGCCTGCGGCGAGGTCGAAGGTGCCGGCGGCCGTGACGCACGAGGGCGTGACCGTGTCGGTGAGGGTGATGCCGGTCAGGTTGACCGTGCCGTTGTTGGTGACGGTGATCCGCCAGTAGGCGGTGCCGTTCGGGGTGACGGTGGTGGTCTTGGCCCAGGGGCCGGCGCCGCCGTCACCGCAGTCGGCCGGGTTGGTGCTGGTGCAGACCTCCTTGTTGATCGTCAGCGACGGAACGTCAACGCTCGCCTCGGAGGGCGGTGTAGTGATGGGTGTGCCGCCGGGGCCGGGGAAGGAAGCCGTCACCGTGTTCGTCGTCGACTGGGAGACGC
>NZ_LFVW01001191.1:0-1477 GCF_001182915.1 Kitasatospora sp. MY 5-36 | reverse complement strand
GGCGCCGGGCCGGAGCGGACGGTGGCCCTGGTCCTGCCGCGCTCCATGGAGCTGGTCGCCGCCGAGCTGGCCGTCGTCCGGGCGGGCGCCGCCTTCCTGCCCGTCGACCCGGGCTACCCCGCCGAGCGGCGGGCGCTGATGCTCGCCGACGCCGCCCCCGCGCTGGTCCTGGACGACCCGGCCGCCGTCCGCGCGGCCCTGGAGACGGAGCGCCCCGAGGACCGGGACCACACGGACCTCCCGTCCGCCGACGGCACCGACCACCCCGCGTACGTGATCTACACCTCGGGCTCCACCGGGACGCCCAAGGGCGTGGTCGTCACCCACCGGGGGATCGCCGGCTTCACGGCGGCGGCGATCGACAACTACGCGGTCGGGCCGGGGGACCGGGTGCTCCAGTTCTCCTCGCCCAGCTTCGACGCCTCCGTCCTGGAACTGTTCGTCTCCGTCCTCACCGGCGCCGCCCTGGTGATCCCCCCGGACGGCCCCTGGCTCGGCGAGGAGCTCGCCGCCGTCCTGGACGGGCAGCGCATCACCCACACCCTGATCCCGCCCGCCGCCCTGGCCACCGTCCCGGCCGGCGCGGGCCGCCACCTGCGCACCCTGATCGTCGGGGCCGAGGCCTGCTCCGCCGAGCTGGTCGACCGCTGGGCGCCCGGCCGGCGCATGGTCAACTCCTACGGCCCGACCGAGGCCACCATCGTCGCCACCTGGACCGGCCCGCTCACCGCCGGCACCGGCGCGCCCACCATCGGCGGCGCCCTGCCGCACGCCCGGGTGTACGTGCTCGACGAGGCCATGCGGCCCCAGCCGGCCGGCACCGACGGCGAGCTGTACCTCGGCGGCGAGGGCGTCGCCCGCGGCTACCTCGGCCGCCCCGGCCTGACCGCCGCCCGCTTCGTCGCCGACCCCTTCGGCCCGCCCGGCGCCCGGCTCTACCGCACCGGCGACCGGGCCCGGTTCACCGCCGACGGGGAGCTGGAGTTCCTCGGCCGGCTCGACCGGCAGGTCAAGGTCCGCGGCTTCCGGATCGAGCCGGGCGAGATCGAGGCCGCGCTGCGCGCCCACCCCGCCGTCGACCAGGCCGTCGTCGTGGTCCGCGAGGACGAACCGGGCCACACCCGGCTGGTCGGCTACGCCACGCCCGCCGACCCGGAACTGCCCCCGGACCCGGCCGCGCTGCGCACCGCCCTGGCCGCCGCGCTGCCCGCCCACCTGGTGCCCGCCGCCGTCGTCGTGCTGCCCGCCTTCCCGCTCACCCCGCAGCTCAAGATCGACCAGCGGGCGCTGCCCGCGCCCGCCCGGCAGAGCGCCGCCGGCGGGCTCGCCCCGCGCACCGAACGGGAGCGCGTCCTGGCCGCCGTCTGGGCCGAGGTCCTCGGCCTCGACGCGGTGGGGGCCGAGGACGACTTCTTCGACCTCGGCGGCGACTCCGTCCTCGCCGCCCGCACCCTGGCCCGGATCACCGAGCGCCTCG
>NZ_LFVW01001190.1:0-1478 GCF_001182915.1 Kitasatospora sp. MY 5-36 | reverse complement strand
CTCGCCGGCGGGCCCGGACGCCGCGACCGGCGGCAGGTCGAGCGTGGTCATCGGATGGTCCCTTCACGGTGCGGACGGCTGCGTGCCCTGTGGGCGGACTGACGGTCGGTCATGCTCAGTCCGCCGTCGCGGCGCCGGAGCGCGAGCGGTTGATGACGATCCCGGCCAGCACGTTGACCAGCAGGGTGAGCGCGAACAGCACCAGACCGGCGGCCATCAGCGCGGAGAGCGACAGCGCGTCCGACTCGCCGAAGCGCAGCGCGATCAGCGCGGAGATCGAGTTGGCGCCGTTCTCCAGGATGTGGGTGATGGCCTTGAAGTTCGGCGAGATGATCAGCGCGACGGCGATCGTCTCGCCCATCGCCCGGCCGAAGCCCAGCATCACCGCGCCGATGACCCCGCCCTTGCCGAACGGCAGGACGACCGCGCGGACCATCCCCCACCGGGTCGAGCCGAGCGCGTACGCGCCCTCCCGCTCGCCCTGCGGGGCCTGGGAGAACACCTCCCGGCTGAGCGAGGTCACGATCGGGATGATCATCAGGGAGACCACCACGCCGGCGATGAAGGTCGACGAGGTGTACGAGGTGCCGATGTCGCCGGTCCGCACCTTGAGGAAGGGGATGTACTCCCCCAGGTGGTTGGCCAGCCAGCGGACGAAGCCGATGATCCGCGGCTGCAGGAAGAACAGGCCCCACAGGCCGTAGACGATGCTGGGGATGGCCGCCATCAGGTCGATCAGCGAGACCAGGGCGGCCCGCAGCCGCACCGGGGCGTACTCGGAGATGAAGATCGCGGTGCCGATCGCCACCGGGACGGCGATGACCAGCGCGATCACCGCGATCAGCAGGCCGTTGGGCAGGACGGCGGCGATGCCGAAGTTGTGGGCGGCGGTCTGCCACTTCTGCTCGGTCAGGAAGGACAGGCCGACGGCGCGCAGCGCGTCGGAGCCGCGCAGGATCAGGAAGAAGGCGATCAGTCCCATGATCGCGAAGACCGAGAAGCCGGCCAGCCGCAGCACGCCGCGGAACACCCGGTCGCCCGGGGTCGCGGGGGAGGTGATCGTGCGGGGCACGTCCTGGTCGGGCCCGTGGTCGGGTTGGCGTGGTGCCCCGGCGTACGGTGCCGCGGGCTCGGCGGCGGATGTCATGGTGTGCTCTCCGTGCTCGGGAACGGGCGTGCTCGGTGAGGGACCGGGGCGCTGCCTCGGCGGGAGGGAAAGCGCTCGGCGGGGCCGGAACGGCGGCCCCGCCGAGCGCGGGTTCCTACTTGCGGCGCAGTCGCGACCACTGGGCGCGGGCGCCGGTCAGCACCTTCGCCCCGGCCGGGGTACCGCCCAGGACCAGCGCGGCCGGTCCTCCGACCAGCAGCACCAGGCCGGCGATCAGCGCGACGGGCAGCAGCAGGCGGGCGGTGCCGGGACGGTCGGGCACCGGGGTGCCGACCGGGGCCGCGGCGATCGCGTTGCCGGAGGGCGCGGT
>NZ_LFVW01001189.1:0-1481 GCF_001182915.1 Kitasatospora sp. MY 5-36 | reverse complement strand
CGGCGTGCCGCTCGGCAGCCCGCCGCGCCGCCCGGCCACCGGAGCGGCCGCGGGCCCCATGCTCGCTGTCGCTGCCGGCGCCGCCCCCGCTCGCCGGGAGGATGGTCGTCCTGTCGTCGCTGTTCACGTGGCCACGCTTTCTGTTCCGGGTCGACTGGTCGGGTGTCGACACATGGGAGACCTCCCGGCGGGGCGCCGATAACAGAAATTCCGAACGAATGTCCGGAGGCCAGGCCGCGGTCTCAGCCGGCCGGTGCCTCCGGAGCCATGTCGTAGGTGATGAACCTGGTCTGATTGGCGACCTTGTCATATTTTCCACGGGCCCGGTAATTGTCTTCAGAGGTGATCCAGCGGACGGTGTTCCACCCGCGTTCCGCCGCGATTTCCCGCAGCCGGCCCAACAACGCGTCCACCGCCCCGCCGCCGCGGACCTCCGGCGCCACGAACAGATCGTCCAGGAAGCACCCGACCGCCCCGTGCAACGGCCGCGAGAACGGCCGGTAGTGCGCCAGCCCGACCGGCCGCCCCTCCCCGTCCCGCACCAGCAGCCCCGCCACCTCGTGCCCCGGATCCATCACCCAGGACCACACCAGCTCGGCCTTCTCCTCCGGAATCGGCACCCGGTAGAACTCGCAGTACCCACGGAAGAGTTCACGCCAGGCCGGGTAGTCACCGGCCTCGGGCACGCCGACGCTCCAACGGGCCGTGGAGGTGTCGTTCATCTCGGTCTCCATCACTCAGGGGGCGGTACGAGCCACCCAGCATGACGCCCCGTCGCCCCGCCGCGGATCACCGCCCCGGCCAAGAGCACGTACCCGCTACGCCACTCCGGCGCCTTGCCTCCCCGGCCAGGACCCCCGGACGCAGCACCGCCCCGATCAGCCCAACCGCCCGGGCGGGGGCAGTGGCGGTCTCGGACACCGGCCCGCCAGGCGCGCGAGCGGGTGGACACGGGGGCCGGGCCGGGCCCGGCTGGGCGACGGCTGCGCGGGTGCTCGGGTGCGGGGGTGGGGGTGGGGGCGGATGCTGAGAGGGGTGGAGGTGGTGGTGTGGCGGGGTTGTCGAGCTTGGCGTCGGTGTCGCGGGAGGTGGCGGCGGAGGCGGGGCGGCGGGCGAAGACAGGGTTGTTGGCCGGCTGTCTGCGGGGGCTGGGGCCGGTGGAGGGGGCGGCGGCGGTGGCGTTGCTGTCCGGGGAGTCGCAGCGGTTGCGGACCGGGATCGGGCCGGCGGCGTTGCGGGGGTTGCCCGGGCCCGCGGTGGAGGCCTCGCTCGGGGTGCGGGAGGTGGAGCGGGAGCTGGAGCGGATCGCGGGGGTGCACGGGGCCGGGGCACAGGCGGAGCGGCGGCGGCTGCTGCACGGGCTGTTCGCGCGGGCGACGGCGGAGGAGCAGGGGTTCCTGCGGGCGGTGCTGGTCGGGGACCTGCGGCAGGGGGCGCTGGACGCGGTGGTCGGTGGAGCGGCCGCCGGAGCGGGCCACGTT
>NZ_LFVW01001188.1:0-1482 GCF_001182915.1 Kitasatospora sp. MY 5-36 | reverse complement strand
GCCGCCGTCCTGCTCGCCGGACACGCCGCCGGGCACGACGGCCCCGGCGCCGCCGACGCCGGACGGCTGCTCGCCACCCGCCCGCTGCGCGCCGCCGGACGGCTCTCGTACGCCTGGTACCTGTGGCACTGGCCGGTGCTGACCATCGCCCAGGCCCGGTACGGTGCCCTGCCCTGGACCACCCTGCTCGCGCTCACCGCCGCCAGCGCGCTGCCCGCCTGGCTCACCCTGCGGCTGGTCGAACAGCCGCTGCGGTACGGCAGCAGCCCGGCACCCCGGCGCGGGCTCGCCGTCGGCGCCAGCGCCCTGGTCATCCCGCTGATCGCCGCGCTCACCCTCGGCGGCGGCACCGTACGCGCCCTCGGCGACCCCTCCTCCGGGCCCGTCGCGGCGCCCGCCGGAGCCGCCGACGGCCCGGGCCTGCTCGCCCCCGGCACCCGGGTGCTCACCCTGACACCCTCGCTGGCCCGGGCCCGGGAGGACTTCCCGCCCGGCAAGGGCTGCGAGATCCCGCTCAACGCCGACAGCAGCCCGCGCTGCCTCTTCGGCGCCGAGGACAGCCCCGACCGGATCGTGCTGCTCGGCGACTCCCACGCCGGGCAGTGGATCTCCGCCGGCCTCGCCCTCGCCGAGCAGCGGCACTGGGCCCTGGAGGTGCTGGTCAAGCCCGGCTGCCCGCTGGCCACCCTCACCGTGCGCAACAACGTGCTCGGCCGGACCTTCGAGGAGTGCGACCGCTGGCGCGAGAACACCCTCACCCGGCTGGCCTCCGGGCCCAAGCCGCGGCTGGTCCTGATGGCGGGCCTCAACCGCTACGGCAGCCCGGAGGAGCGCACCGAGGGCTGGACCCGCACCCTGGACCGGCTCACCGCGCTCGGCGCCCCGCTCGCCTACCTCGGCGACACCCCGATGCCCGGCAAGGACATCCCGACCTGCCTGGCCGCCTCCGACGGGCGCTCCGACGCCTGCTTCTTCCCGCGCGACACCGCGTTCGAGCCCGACCCCGTACTGGACGGCGGGCTCGCCGCCCGGTACGGGGTGCGGACCCTCGACCTCGGCCCGCTGCTCTGCCCCGGCACCGGGCCCTCCTGCCCGGCCGTGCTGGAGGGCGTGGTGCTGTACCGGGACACCGGTCACATCACCGACACCCTGGCGCGGGTGCTGGCGCCCCGGCTGGACAGGGGGCTGCTGGGCGCCCCGGGGGCGTCCGCGGCTCCCGGGCTGACGTCGGACCGGCCAGTGCAGCCGGTGCAGCCGGACCAGCAGGTGCAGCCGGTGCTGCCGGGTCAGCCGTAGAGGCTGTGGCAGACCCGGGCCTGGTCCGAGCCGGGCGGCCAGTGGCCCGCCCGCTCGGCCTGGTCGCAGATGGTGTTCTGGCCGCCGCCCGCCCCGGTGCTCGCCGGGGCGGGCGCGCCCGACGGGCCACGGGCCGGCGTGCTGGTGTGCGGGCTGTGCCCCGGCTTGGGGCGCGCACTCGCCGAG
>NZ_LFVW01001187.1:0-1483 GCF_001182915.1 Kitasatospora sp. MY 5-36 | reverse complement strand
CGGACGCGCCCGCGCAGTCCGCCGGTGCGCCGGCGGCTCCCGTCCAGCCCCCGGCGGCACCGGCGCAGCCCGCGCCGGGTGCCGTGCCGGCCGGGTACCACGAGTACAAGGACCCGAGCGGCTTCTCCGTCGTGCTGCCGGACGGTCTGCAGCCGACCGGGTCGGACGCCAACCGGCGGATCTTCAAGAACGCGGCCGACGGCAGCCAGCTGCGAATCGAGTGGACCACGTCGCCCGGGGCGAGCGCGGTCGCGGACTGGCAGGAGTCGGAGCCGAACGTCCGCGGTCAGGTCAGCAACTACCAGCGGCTCAACCTGGCGGCGATCACCTACCGGCAGTGGACCAACGCGGCGGACTGGGAGTGGACCAACGGCACGCCCAGGATGCACTCGCTCAACCGCGGCTTCGTGACCGGGACCCCGCCCAAGTACGGGTACTCGATCTACTGGATAGTCCCGGACGCGGAGTGGGCCGCCCAGGCCCCGCTCCGGGACGTCGTCTTCAACAGCTTCCAGCCCGCGCCGTAGGGCGGCAGGTCCTAACCGATCAGGCGCTGCTTGGCGCGGGTGAACTCGTCCTCGGTGAGCGCACCGGAGGCGCGCAGGGCGGCCAGCCGTTCCAGCTGGCCGATGAGCTGCTCGCCGGCGGACGCCTCGACCGGGGCGGCGGCGGGCCCGGCCTTCGGGGCGTTCCGGGCGGCCCGGGCGGAGGCCCGGAGCTGCTCGGCGAAGAACTCGGCCTTGGCCACGTCCTCGAAGCGGTGCGAGCCGCTGAGCGCCACCACCAGGAGCACTTCGCCGTTGAGCTTGGTGCGGGTCACGGTGACGTCGGTGACGGCGGCGAGCGGAACCGGGACCGGCGGCTTCCCGTCCTTCAGGAAGAGCAGCCGATGGGTGGTCAGCACGAGCACTCCCTTGCGGAAGTGGTCGGGGTGGCGCCCGGCGGTGGAGGCGACCGGCTTCTCGCCGTCGATGACGGTCGCCTCGACGGCGCGGACGGCCTCGGCCTGGTTGGCTTTGCTGCTGTTCCCGGATGCCTCGAAGGCGGTGTCGATCAGATCGGTCCAGTCCATGGGATCGAGCCTAAAGGAGCCGCTCAGTAGGCTGCTCGGTGAGTGAGAGGAACTGGCATGCGAGGCGGCCCCGGTCAGTTGCTGGCGGGGCGGTACCGGCTGACGGACCGCCCCGAACCCTTGCGCGCCCAGGCGGTGGACGAGCGGACCGGTGAATCGGTGCTGCTGGGCGCCCTGGAGCTGCCGGGGGTGCTGACGGCGGGCCAGGATCCGGAGGCGGCCGCCGCGGCGCAGGCGGACCGGATGGTGCGCCGGGTGGCGGCGGTCGGTTCGACCGCGCCGGTCGCGCACCCGCGGCTGCTGCGCGGGGTCGGCGCGTTCGTCGAGGGCGAGCTGCTGTGGACGGTGGAGGAGCGGCCGGTCGGGCGGACGGTGGCCGAGCTGCTCGCCGAAGGGCCGCTGCCGCCGTAC
>NZ_LFVW01000118.1:0-6451 GCF_001182915.1 Kitasatospora sp. MY 5-36 | reverse complement strand
GGCAGTCGTCGGGCCCGTCGGAATGCTGGACGGCGTTGGCGAAGAGTTCGCCGAGGAGCAGTTCGGCGGTGTCGCGGTAGCGGTCCCCGGAGGGCAGAGCGGAGAGGTAGGCCCGGATCAAGTACCGGGCCAGGGGCGCGGATTCGGCCTGGGAGGAGAGCCGAGCGACGAAAGCCCGGGGGCGACGGGAAGTGGGCATGAGGGAGCACCTTGGAAGCAAAAGGAGAGGGGCTATCCACGTCATCGTTGGCGATCTGCCAGCGATAGACAGTCAGTTGCCCATGGCAGTAGTAGGTTCGCCACCACGCGGTTGTCTGATCTGCTCGTGTCCCGGTTCGGGCGATCCGAGGGCGTAGGTCTTGAAGCCGGCGCGCTCGCCGGTCGGGATGAACCCCGTCTTGCGGAGGACGTGGCCGGAGGCGGGATTGTATGGGTGCGCGGCCCAGGTACTTCGTCGACTCCGCGCTGTAGATCCGGAGCAGGGCTTCCTCGTCGCCGGGGCGCAGCTCCCGCAGCTCGATCATCCGTCCACCGCTTCGATGATCTCGGCCAGTTCGGCGGCGGTGGGCCGCTCGTCGGGGGCGGCCAGAAGGACGCAGCGCATCCGGGCCTGGAGGGCGGGCCAGGGCATTGCGGTGGACATCGGGATGGCCCGGTGGGCGATGGCCTTGCGGATCTCCTCCACGGGCGTGCCCTTGGGGAGGCCTGCGGTGTCGTAGTCCAGCGGCCACTTCCCGGTGGTGCAGGTCCACAGGGTTCCGGCGAGGGCGTAGACGTCAGCGGTCTGTGTCGTGGGGACGGGCTGGGGGCCGTTGATGATCCGGGCGGCGAGTTCGGGGGCGGTGAGGTGGATCATCGTGCCGTCGAACGTCGGCCACGGGGTGCTGTCGATCCTGCGGGACCAGGCGAAGTCGAGGAGGCGGACCGTCCCGTCCTCGCCGTGGATGCCGTGCGCGGGCTGGAGGTCGCCGTGCACCCAGCCGTCGGTGTGGAAGTCCGCCACGGCGCGGCACAGTCCGACGGCGGCAGCGAGGGCTTCGTCCTTCCCACCGTCTCCCTTGCGCACGGGGCGGAAGACCTGCCAGGTGGAGGGGCCGGCCAGCCACGGGGTGACGTACCAGATGCCGTCGGCGAAGCGGCCGGCGGTCACGGTGTAGCCGGGGAGCTGGTCCAGTACGGAGGCTTCACGGGCGGTGACCTCGGCGGCCCCGCCGGTGCCGAGCTTGATACTCACCACACCGCGCGGACCGCTGGCCTTCCACACCGCCGATCCCCGGCGGTTGCTGACCTCCGTCAGCTCGACCGGCCCACAGAAGGCCTCCGCCGTCCTCAGCGCTTCGCGGGCCTCGGCAAGGAACTCGCCCATTCTCGAACTGCCTTCCATTCACAAGAGATGTGCTTGAACACGTCTCGGCCGTCGTCAACCGACACTGCCAGCGCCGCCGCGAGGTCGGGGGTGGTCTCCAGGATTCGCGGGTCCAGCGGCCGCACGCCCGCCCGTACCGGGAGGAACGAGAAGGGCGGCGGCGGGATCCTCTGCCTGCGCCGGCTGATCTCGGCAGCGCCCTGGGGGAACTTGCCGAACATGACTCCGACCGGGGCGTACGGGTGCTTCAGCGCCCAGTGCGGCCAGGCCATCAAGTCTCGGGCTCGGCGCGTTCGCAGTGCCCGCGCAGCACGACGTTCTCGCACGCGAGGAGACCGAGCGGCCCTGGAGCCAGCCGGTGGTGGCGTGTGCAGTGGCGCGCTGGATCGTGGTCATCTTGGCCTCTCGATGTCTGCTGCGCAGGAAGTCGGCCAGGCCGACTTCCTGCGCTTACGGGTGGGTTGCGCGGGTGCGGTAGTGGGTGAGGGTGCAGGTGATGCGGTGGGTGGTGATGGTGAGGTTTCCGGTGGTGAACCAGCGGGTGGGGTCGTGGTGGTGGCCGGAGCGGAGGCTGCCATGGGCGTAGGTGGCGGCGGGTGTGGTGCCACGGGAGAGGGTGTGCCGGGCGAGGGTCGTGAGGTGCATGGGGAGTCGGGCTTTCAGGCGGTGGCGGGGGCGATGTGGGCCCAGACGAACTTGCCGATGCCGTACGGGCGGGAGGCGCAGCCCCAGCGCTCGGCCAGCTCGTTGACGAGGTAGAGGCCGCGCCCGTGCTCGTCGTCAGGCGCGGCGGTACGGACGGACGGGCGGCCGCTACCGGCGTCGTGCACCTCCAGCCGCAGCCGGGAGCCGGTGAGGGCGATGCGGACTTCGATGTGGCAGTCGTCGGGCCCGTCGGAGTGCTGGACGGCGTTGGCGAACAGCTCGCCGAGGAGCAGTTCGGCGGTGTCGCGGTAGCAGTCCCCGGAGGGCAGCCCGGAGAGGTAGGCCTGGAGCAAGTACCGGGCCAGGGGCGCGGATTCGGCCCGGGAGGAGAGCCGGGCGACGAACATGCGAGGACGACGGGACGTGAACATGGGGGTACCTCGGAGGGGCGGGGCGGGAGCATGTGAAGGAAGTGCGACGTACGCCAGGCCTGCCGCCGATCGGGGGTTTGGACACCCGACCGGGGCGGGGCGTGCTGCAAGCGGGGAGAGAGCCGTCTCCGAACTCACGAGGCCCGGCGGGCCCGGGGGTCGGCGGTCGGGGCGAACTCTGCCCAGCCGGCTGCTGCGGTGGCCAGGGCGTTCCGTCGGAGGCGGTCCTCGGCGGATCTGCGCGGCCCGGGTGTCGGCGTCTGGGCAGGACACGAAGGGCGGGGTGCGGCGGCCATCGCGGGCTCCAAGGGATGCGGCAGTGGTGTGTGCGAGCCCGGACCCGACCGGGCTCGCACCCCGAGGCGTCGCTTCTCGGGGTGCTGAGCACCACGATGCCGCTGCTGGAAGGCCTTGAATTTCACCAGAAGTGAAAGATCGTCAGATACCCGTTCGGGTGATCCAGGTTGACAGCCGCAGACTCCGGCGGCTAGCGGAGCGTGACAGTGCGGTCACGGTCTCGCGGGCGAGCGGATGCCGGGATACCTGGTCGGGTGCGACCGCGTACGCGGCGTCGAGCTGGTCGAGTGCGGCCTCCGGTCGGGCCATCCATCGGTAGGCACGGGCCAGGTCGATGTGGTGGTGCCCGATCCTGGTCGGGGCCCATCCGGTGGGGAAGCGCAGCCCCTTCGCGGCGGCCACCGCCCGGTCGTGCTCGCCGGCCTCCACCAGGGTCATCACCCGGTGCACCTGCACGTTGGTGGGCCCGAAGTGCAGCGACAGGTCCGGCTGCTCGCCGGTCCGGGCGGCTACGTGTTCAGCCTCGTCCAGATGGTGCTGCATCAGGTCCTTCTGTCCGGCGCGGGCGGCGACCACGGCCGAGCCGAGGTGCAGTTGCCCGGTGGTGACCAGTGCGCTCGGAGTCTTGGCGTCGGTCCCCTCCAGGTGGCCGCGGCCGGACTCCTGGAGGCGCCGGCAGGCCGCGAGGTCGCCGACGCGCAGGTAGGCGGTGACCCGCAGGTACTCGCGGGCGGCCCGTAGCGCGGGTGCCTGGTCGCCGGCCCGCTCCGCGGCCCAGTCCATCCGGGCCAGTGCGGTCGCGGACAGGTCGCTCAGCCCGATGGCGATCCCGACCGAGTGCCCGCACCGGTAGGCCTCCGCCAGCAGGCCCCACGCCTGCCGCTGCTGCTCACCGGTGAACTCGTGTGCGGCCGTGTGCAGTTCGACCAGCAGGCCCGGCAGCATCGCCACCATCGGCTTGTACTTCGCGGCCTGGGCCAGCGTGTTCACCTGTCGTACCGCTGCCCGAAGCGCGGGCAGGGCGCGAGGCCGAACGGCCTCCTGCGGCGGCAGGTCGTACAGATCGAGCACCGTACGGATCGGGCCCATCAGCGGGACCAACGGGTCATCTGCCGTCCCGTCGCTGTACGGGGGCGGTTGGAGGTCGCCGGGCTCAACTCCCAAAGCCCTGGCCACCGCTGCAACGAACTCCGGCGTCGCCGGCTTGTGCCCGGCCACCACCTTCGTGAGCAGGCTGTACGAGACGTGAGCACGATCAGCGAGTTGCCGATGGCTCAGGCCTCTCACATCTTCGTAGGCGGCGATGCGCTGGCCGGTGCTGATTCCGTCCGGAGGTGCCACGCTGGCCCCATCTCGTGAATTCCTTGAACCCTGCATAGGGGACCGTACCCTCGAACTCGCCTGGTCACAGATCATTCGGTCAAACAACGTTGACGTTGGTCGGCTGGTGCGCGGCCGGGTTCCATGAGATAGCTACTTCCGCCGGCCAGTCGACGGATACGGTGTCAGGACTGATCGACGTGGGGAGCCTCGGCGGCCCAGTCCGTCGCGGCGATGACCGAACGGATCAGGGTCCTGGACGACCAGTTGCGGACGTCCTCACCGGCGTCCGCCCGCAGGTACCGCGAACGGTACGGGAGGCCATGACATGAGCAGCGACGAACCGGGCGTGCCCGTGCAGGCCGCACCCGCTCCCACGGGTGAGGACTACTCGGGGGTCTGGGTCAGCCACTACGAGTTCTTCAGCAGCAGCCGGGAGAACACGTTCACCGGCCTGCACCACGTCGTCCTGTCCCAGAGCGGGAACCGGATCACCGGCCGGTCGCTCCCCGGTGCGTCGTCCAATCCCGACTCGCCGCTGTCGTTCGACCTCACCGTCGACCGGAACGTCGTGACGGGCTCGTGGGTGGAGCAGACCGCACAGGATGGCTACTACCAGGGGGCCAGGTACCACGGCGCCATTCAGCTGCTGGTCGATCCGACCGGGCGCCGCATGGCCGGCAAGTGGGTCGGCTTCGGCAAGGAGTTCGACGTCAACACCGGGCCCTGGGAGCTGCGCCTACTGGAGAAGTCCACGGCGGATGAGGTCTTGAGTCGCTACAGCGTGCCGCCGGAGGCGTAGCGCGCCTCACCACGCTGGTATGGCGAGCCCCTGTGTCGATTTGATGGTGACGGCCTTTCACGGTGGCCCGTCGAGAGTCGGAGTCTGTGCACTACGGTCTGTGGGTAGGCGGTTACAGCGACAATCGCTCTGGCAGGGAAGGACAGCCATGACGGACGACAAGCAGGCGAGGGGCACCGCGAGCTACCTGTTCGAGGCGGGCATGCTCAAGCGGGCGAAGCGCCAGGGCTGGTGGATCGCCGGCGTCAAGGACCCCGAGTCGATCGCCGAGCACTCGTTCCGGACGGGTGTCATCGGCGCGGTGCTCGCGATGATGGAGGGTGCCGACCCGGCCAAGGTCGCCCTGCTGTGCCTCTTCCACGACACCCAGGAGACCCGGGTCAGCGATATCCCGCACATCAGTCGGCGCTACCTCACCGCCGCGTCGAACGAGCGGGTGACCGCCGACCAGGTCAGCGCCGCTCACCCGGCCGTCGTTGCCGGACTCCAGGCCCTCGTGGAGGAGTACGAGAACGCCGAGAACCTGGAAGTCACCGTCGCCCACGACGCGGACAAGCTGGAGTGCCTGATCCAGGCCGTGGAGTACCGCGAGCAGGGCTACCGGAACGTGCAGCCGTGGATCGACAGCAGCCTCGGCAGCCTCAAGACCGAATCGGCCCACGCCCTCGCCGAAGCCGCACTGACCATGACGTCCCTGGAGTGGCAGAAGGTCTACCTCGCGTGACGCCACCGACACTCGTCTTCGACCGCTTTTCGGCGCTTGACAGTGCCGTCTGACAAAGGAGTTACGCATGTCGACTGATGGGCGGATCTTCCGCGAGGCGTGGATCGCGGGCGTGTCGAAGCACTACCCGGGCGAGCCGAAGGCCGGCTATGTCGCGGCGTGGGAGGAGACGCCCGAGTGGGAGCGGGAGTGCGCCGCCGCCGTGTTCGGGCAGGTCCGGGACTTCATCAGCGTGAGCGGCGGCAACACGTCCAAGCTCTCCCGGGAGCAGAAGGGCCGCTTCGTCGCTACGTGTTGGATCGCTCAGATCCACAAGCACATCGAGAATCCGAAGCCGGGCTATGTCGCCGACTGGGTCGACCTGCCGTCGTGGCAGCAGGAGACCGATGCGGACATCTTCGAAGCGATCGAACGCGCCCGTTCCTGAACACCGTGCTCTGCGTGGGAAGTCGGCCCCGCCGACTTCCCACGCCAAAGGTAGGGGCGTGCGTGATGTGGGGGTCCGGGCTTTGCGCTCGAACGGTTCGCACTCTTCGTAGTCGCTGTGCTACTTTCCGCATCATCAACAGAACATAGGAGACCCCGGCGGTGGTGGAACACCCCGGGGTCAGGCACCAGGAGCAAGGACTCCAGATGCGGATTCATCGTAGCGTTCATTCGCGCGCGTTCAGCGTGCTTCCGAACGGCCTGTTGCAGGACCGGCGGCTGAGTTACACCGCCCGTGGCCTCCTCGCCGACCTGCTCTCCCGCCCCGACGGGTGGCGGGAGGACGGGCGGCAGATGGCGGACAGCAGTCCGCAGGGGCGGGGTGCCGTCCGGCGGGCTCTCAAGGAGCTGACCAGCGCCGGGTGCTACCGGGTCGATAC
>NZ_LFVW01001186.1:0-1484 GCF_001182915.1 Kitasatospora sp. MY 5-36 | reverse complement strand
GGTCAGCCGGTGACGCGCAGTTCGAGCAGGGCGGCCGGCTTGCCGTTGCCGGAGCCGCTGCCGATCCCGACGGGGAGGGCGGTGCCCTTGGCGATGTCGACGCTCTGCGCGCCGTCGACGCTGGTGAGCTTGGCGTTGAGCGAGTAGGCGTCGGTGCGGATGCGGAACACGTTGGGCACCTCCAGGGCGAGGTAGCCGGTGGTGCTGGTGGCGCGGAAGCAGATCTGGTTGCCGCCGGCGTTGGGCAGGTCGAAGCTGAACACGCTGATCTGGCTGTCGACGGCGCAGTCGGACAGCACGATGTGGCCGTCGCCGCGCAGCAGCTTGACGTTGGGGTACGGCGCCGGGCCGGGGTAGTTGAAGTCCTCGATCGCCACCGGCGCGGCCGAGTTGTCCGCCGGAGTGCCGTCGGCGGAGGCCAGTGCGGTGGCGCCGAGCGTGGCGGCCACGGCGACCGCACCGCCAACGAGCAAGCGGGACAAGCGCTTTGCCATGCCTAATCCTTTTCGTTCATCTGGTGTTGCCCTGACGGGCGGATCTGCGGAATCGGGTGACCGGCCTGAATGGTGGGCGAACCAACCGGCAATGACGAGACGTCATTGCCGGTGGAAGTAGCCGAAGTTGCCGCATCGGTGCCCTCGGTGCCGCGGCCGGAATCCGGGCCATCGAACCAGATGGGCCGGCGGCTCGACAAGCACTTTCTAGGCTCTGGCCAGGCAGAATGTCATGCTTTCCCAGTGGTTGGGCGCCTATCGGTGATGCGGTTGTATTTGCTTGGCTTTGCCCTTTGGCAGGTGTTTCATTGGCTGCTTTTCGAGCAACTTTCTGACTTCGTGAACGTTCTGTCGTACCGTCATCTGACGTAGGCTCCGCTGCGGCCGTGAATCCGGCCGATGCCGACAGTGGAGGTTTTCTGATGCACCATTCGATATCCCGGTCACGGGGGCGGGGGAGGGGAAGGCCGCCGCTGCTGGGCAGGCTCTCCCTGGGCCTGCTGCCGCTGGCTCTGACGGCGGGGCTGGTGGGGTCGGGCATCCAGACGGCTTCGGCCGTCGAGCCGACCGGCGGGCAGGCCCAGCCGAGCGCCCGCGAGCGTGCCGTGCAGGCATGGCTCGGCGGCGGTCCTCGTGTCCACGAGCTCGCCGAGGCCGCGCTCGCGGGCTCCGACCAGGACGTGAAGCAGTTCGTCGACAACGACCTCGCCGGCACCCAGCGCCTGGACGACCTGCTCGCGGCCACGCAGATCTCCAGCGTGGGCGGGCCGAAGGTCCGCGAGGCGGCGGACAAGGCGATCGAGGGCACTCCCGAGGGGTTGCGCGCCTTCCTGCAGAGCGGCTGGAAGTCGGCTCTCGACGCCGACCGGCGGCTGACGATCACCCGGCTCACCGACCCCGCGATGGGCGCGGGCAGCAACCTGCAGGCGGCTGGTGACGCGGCGCTGCGCAGCAATACCAGTGATGATCTGCAGCGGTTCCTGACCGAGG
>NZ_LFVW01001185.1:0-1489 GCF_001182915.1 Kitasatospora sp. MY 5-36 | reverse complement strand
TTCTTCGCGGCCACCGGGGTCCGCCCGACGATCGGCGCGATCTGGTCGAAGGGCACCGCGAAGCCGTCGTGCAGCACGAAGGCGACCCGCTCGGCCGGGCCCAGCCGGTCCAGCACCACGAGCAGCGCCCGGCCCACCGACTCGACCAGCAGCGCCTCCCGCTCCGGCTCCGGGCCGCCGCCCGCCGCCTCCGGCAGCGCCTCGTCGGCCGGCTCCTCGCGGCGCGCGGCACGGGCCCGCAGCAGGTCCAGGCAGATCCGGGAGACCACCGTGGTCAGCCAGCCGGGCAGGTTGTCGATCTCCGCCGGACCGGTGCGGACCAGCCGCAGCCAGGCCTCCTGCACGGCGTCCTCGGCCTCGCCGGTCGAGCCGAGCATCCGCTGGGCGATCGCCCGCAGCCGGCCGCGCTCGGCCTCGAAGCGCTCCTCCGGCGCCTCGGCCCGCCGCCCCGGGGCCGCCGCCGCCCCAGCCGCCGCCCCCGACATCGCGTCCCGGTCCATCGGTCACCTTTCCTCGGCGCGGCCCGTCACCGCTATGACGATCCGTCCTCCTCCGAGGTGACCGGGAGACCACCATGACCTCCACCACGCTGCTCCACCTGGACTCCAGCATCAGCCCGTCCGGCTCGGTCAGCCGCGCCCTGACCGCCCGCTTCGCCGACGCCTGGCACGCCCGGCACGGCACCGCCGGCCGGGACCGGTACCGGTACCGCGACCTCGCCGCCGACCCGGTGCCCCCGGTGCGCGCCGCCTACGACGCCCTCGGCCGCCGCACCGAGCGCAAGGGGATACTCCCGCTGGACGACATCGGCCGCCTCGCCGAAGGGCCGGACGAGGCGCACGAGTGGACGCTCAGCCGCCCGCTGATCGAGGAGCTGCGGGCCGCCGGCACCCTGCTGGTCGGCAGCCCGATGTACAACTACACCGTCTCGGCCGGCCTCAAGGCGTGGATCGACCGGGTCACCTTCCCCGGCGTCCACCACGACCCGGAGACCGGCGAGCCGCTGCTGCGCGACACCCGCGTGGTGGTCGTCGCCGTCCGCGGCGGCGGCTACGCACCGGGCACCCCGCGCGCCCACTGCGACTTCCAGGTCCCGTACCTGCGGGCGTACTTCGACCGGATCGGGGTCGCGCCGGAGCACCTGCACGTGGTCACCGCCGAGCTCACCAGGGCCGCGGACGTCCCGGCGCTGAACGCCCTCCAGCCGCTCGCCGCCGAGTCGCTGGCGGCGGCCGAGGCCGCCCTCGACGAGCTGGCCGCGACGCTCTGAGCCGCCCTGACAGGCCTGGCCGGGCGGCCGCTACAGCGGGGTGACGGCCTTGAGCACCACCAACAGGGCCACGGCGGCGTTCAGCGCGCACAGCGCCGACACCGCCGTGCCGATCGCCGCGACCATCGCCGCCAGGCCCGCCGGGGTCTTGGCCGGCGGCCAGTTGCGGGAGGTCGGCACCGGGCCGAGCAGCGCGGCGACCCGGCGCGGCACCGGGCC
>NZ_LFVW01001184.1:0-1489 GCF_001182915.1 Kitasatospora sp. MY 5-36 | reverse complement strand
GCCGCGCAGCACACCCCCTGGCCCTTCCCCCGCCGCCCGCGCGGCTTCGCCGGCCGGGAGGACGAACTGGCCGCGCTCGACCGGGCCACCGCCGCCCCCGGCGCCGTCGCCCTGCTCACCGGCGGCGCCGGCGTCGGCAAGACCACCCTCGCCCTGTCCTGGGCGCACCGCCGCCACCAGGACTTCCCCGACGGCCGGCTCTTCGTCGACCTGTGCGGCCACAGCCCGCTGCCCGAGCGCGACACCGCCGCCGTCCTGCGCGAACTGCTGCTCGCCCTGGGCCTGCCCGTCGAGCGGATGCCCGCCACCGCCGAGGCGATGGGCGCCCGCTACCGCGAACTGACCGCCGGGCGCCGGATGCTGATCGTCCTGGACAACGCCCGCCGCTCCGACCAGGTGCGCCCGCTGCTGCCCGACGGCGACGACTGCGTCACCCTGGTCACCAGCCGCGACCGGCTCGGCGGCCTGGTCGCCTCCGACGCCGCCCGCCCCGTGCCGCTCGCCGAACTCTCCTCCCCGCAGGCCGTCACCCTGCTCGCCGCGACCCTCGGCCCCGACCTGGTCGCCGCCGAACCCGAGGCCGCCGCCCGCCTGGCCGACCTGTGCGACGGCCTGCCGCTGGCCCTGCGGCTGGCCGCCGCCCGCCTCGCCACCGGCCCGGCCCGCGCGCTGGCCGCCCTCGCCGACGAACTCGCCGACGAGCAGGACCGCCTGGACCTCCTCGACGTCGAGGACACCAGCGTCGCCGCCGCGCTCGCCCTGACCGTCCAGCACCTGGGCGAACCCGCCCGCCGGACGTTCCGCAGCCTCGGCGCCCACACCGGCGCCACCCTCGACAGCCGCACCGCCGCCGCCCTGGCCGGCTGCCGCCCCGACGAGGCCGCCGCCGCCCTGGCCCAACTGGCCACCGCCCACCTGATCGTGCAGATCGGCCGGGACGCCTACACCCTGCACGACCTGGTCCGCCTCTACGCCCGCAGCCTGCCCGGCGACACCGACACCCAGGTGCTGCCCCGCCTGCTCGACCACCTGCTCAACACCCTCCTCACCGCCTGCGCCGCCGCCGAACCGGGCAGCGAACCGTGCTGCGCCCTGCCGCCCGGCACCCGCCGCCCCGCCGAGGTCCGCCCCTTCCCCGACCGGGCGAGCGCCCTCGCCTGGTACGCCGCCGAACGCGACACCCTGCGCGGCGCCGTCGAGGCGGCCGTCACCGCCGGACTGCACGACCGCGCCTGGCGCCTGGTGCTGCTCCAGTGGCCGCTGATCGTCTGGCAGGTCCGGGACGGCTGGGCACCGCTGCTCGAACACGGCCTGGCCGCCGCCGAGGCCGACCGCGACCCCGGCGCCCAGTCCCGCGCCCGGGCCCTGCTCGGCTGGGTCCTGCTGGAGGAGGGCCGCCCCGACCAGGCCCTCGACCACCTGGAACGCGCCCCCGACCTCGCCGCCCGGGCCGGCGACGGCTGCGCCCAGGCCGTCGCCCTGGTCAACC
>NZ_LFVW01001183.1:0-1491 GCF_001182915.1 Kitasatospora sp. MY 5-36 | reverse complement strand
CGGCGACTCCACCGTCGACCCGGCGCAGGTCCGCCGCGGCCACTGGGCCGAGCTGGGCCTGGCCTTCCCGCCCGGCCGCTACGAGGAGGTCCCGGTGGCGCACGCGGCGCTGCTCGGCGCCCGGACGGCCGCCGTGCTGGCCCGCGAGTGCGTCCGGCTCCGCCGCCGGGAGACCGTCCACCCGGCGGGCGGCCCGGGCAGCGGCGTCTTCGACCTGTTCGAGCAGTACGAGCGCAGCTTCGCCCTGCTGGAGGACCAGCCGCACCTGTACGCGGTGCGCGAGGCGCTGTTCGTCCGGATGATCCGGCACTACCTGTTCGTCTTCGACCTGGCCGGCTGCGTCACCCGCGCCGAGCGGCCGCAGTTCTTCCACCGCGCCGCCGAGCACCACCGCCGCTTCCAGCCGCCCGGCCACCGCCGGCCGGGCGGCCGCGAGGGGATCAAGTTCTCGCTGCTGGCGGGCGGCGCGTACCCGGCCTTCGAGGTGGCCAAGCTCTCCCACATCGCGCGCGGCACGCTCACCGGGCGGAAGTAGCCGCGGCACCCCCACCCGGGTGAGCCGGGCGCCGCGCCCGGTACCGGTGCGGCGGCGCGGCTGCGATCATCGGCGGAGCCGTACTCCTGGGAGGTCCTGGTGAGCCGTCCGTCCGCCGTCCCCGGGGCCGAGTTGGCCCGTGAGCTGGCCGCCGTGCTGCGCGGCGAGGTCCTTTTCGGCGCCGCCGAGCGCACCGTCTACAGCCAGGACGCCTCCAACTACCGGCAGTTGCCGCTCGGCGTGGTCAAACCGGCCGACCTCGACGACGTGCGCACCGCGCTGGCGCTCTGCCGCGCCCACCGGGTGCCGGTGGTGGCGCGCGGGGCCGGGACGAGCATCGGCGGGCAGGCGATCGGCCCGGGCGCGGTGGTGCTGGACTTCCGCCGCCACCTCGGCGCGGTGCTGGAGGTCGATCCGGGGGCCCGCACCGCGCGCGTCCAGCCCGGCACCGTGCTGGACGACCTCCAGCGCGCCGCCCGGCCGTACGGGCTGCGCTTCGGGCCCGACCCGTCCACGCACAGCCGGTGCACCCTCGGCGGCATGATCGGCAACGACTCCTGCGGCTCCCACTCGCTCGCCTGGGGGCGCACCGCCGACAACGTCGAGCGGCTGGAGCTGCTGCTCGCGGACGGCACCGAGCTGACCGTCGGCGGGCGGCTCACCCCCGCGGAGCGCGCCGCGCTCGCCGAACTGCCCGGCCGGGTCGGCCAACTCCACACCGGGCTGCAGGAGTTCACCGACCGCAACCTCGCCGCCATCCGGCAGGGCATGCCGCGGCTGCCCCGCCGCACCTCCGGCTACCCGCTGGACGCGCTGCTGCCCGAGCAGGGCCACGACCTGGCCCGGGCGCTCGCCGGCACCGAGGGCACCTGCGCGCTGCTGCTCGGCGCCACCGTCCGCCTGGTCGAGGACCCGCCGGCCCGGGCCCTGGTGGTGGCCGGCTACCCCGACGAGGG
>NZ_LFVW01001182.1:0-1493 GCF_001182915.1 Kitasatospora sp. MY 5-36 | reverse complement strand
CGAGTTCAACACCCTCGCCAACCTGCTCGCCGCCTGCGTCGACGGCGCCGGCGGCGACTCCTGCGACCGGCTGCTCGACCTGGCCCGGCGCCCCGGGCGCGAGCGGCCCCGCGACACCCTGCGGGCCGCCGTGGACATCGCCCACGACCCGGGCCACAACGCCGCCGAGCTGTTCGCCCTCGCCGCCACCGCCCCCCGCTACCGGCCCGCCCTGCCCGCCGCCCCCGAGGCCTGGACCGTGGCCCTGCGCTACGACGGCAACGGCCACGAGCTCGACGGCCCCGGCAACATCGCCTTCGACGCCGACGGCAACGCCTGGGTCAGCAACAACTACCGCTACGGCGCCGACCCCACCGTGCCGGTCTGCGGCGGCGACACCGTCCTGAAGTTCACCCCGGCCGGCCGGGACGCCCCCGGCGCCCCCTACCGCGGCGGCGGTCTGTACGGCGCCGGGTTCGGCGTCACCGTCGACGCCCGGGGCTCCGCCTGGGTCGCCAACTTCGGCTTCCAGGGCCGGGGTTGCCCGATCGACCCGGCCCCGCTGGAGCGCAGCCTCTCGCAGTTCGCCCCGGACGGCACCCCGCTCTCCCCGCCCGAGGGGTGGCGCGCGGGCGGCATCGTCCAGCCCCAGGGCCTGGCCGCCGACCGCTCCGGCACCGTATGGGCGGCCGGCTGCGGCGCGGACAGCGTGACCCGCGTCCCCGACGGCGACGCCACCCGCGCCCGGGAGGTCCCCACCCCCGCGCTGCACAAGCCCTTCGGCGCCGCCGTCGACCCGGCAGGGCGGCTGTGGGTCAGCGGCAACGGCAGCGACAGCGTGCAGGTCCTGGGCCCCGACGGCACCCTGGAGCGGGCGGTGACCGGCGGCGGGCTGCGCCGCCCGCTCGGCATCGCCACCGACAGCCGGGGCAACGCCTGGGTCGCCAACAGCGGCATCCTGCCGGTGCCCTGCGGCGACACCACCGCCGGGGACCTCGCGGACGCCGCCGTCGCGGGCGACGCGGGCCCGCGCCCGGGCGCCTCCGTCACCCTGATCCGCTCCGACGGGACCCCGGCCCCCGAACCCTTCACCGGCGGCGGCCTGTTCCTGCCCTGGGGCGTCGCCGTCGACGGCGAGGACACCGTCTGGATCGCCAACTTCGGCGGCCACCGCGTCGCCCGGCTGTGCGGCGTCGACCTCGCCGCCTGCCCGCCCGGCTTCACCACCGGCCAACCGCTGTCCCCGCCCGACACCGGCTACCCGAGCGACGGGCTGGAGCGCAACACCGGCCTGCGGATCGACCCGTCCGGCAACGTCTGGCTCGCCAACAACTGGCGCACCCTGCCCCTGCAGACCAACCCGGGCGGCCACGAACTCGTCGTCCTGGTCGGCGCCGCCGCGCCCGTGCCGGCCCCGGGGCTCGGCGGGGCCGCCGCCCGGCCCTGACCGGGGGCCGTCCGCCCCTTGTGCGGCGGCGCGGGCCCACGGGCCGGCGCCGCCGGAGCCGTCGGGG
>NZ_LFVW01001181.1:0-1494 GCF_001182915.1 Kitasatospora sp. MY 5-36 | reverse complement strand
GCCGGCCCACGCGCCCGCCCCCGCCGCGCACGCCGACCCGGCCCCCAGCGACGACTACACCGTCGCCCTCTCGGCCTCCACCGTCGGCGTCCTGCTCGCGGCCGTCATGGTCGGCGCCGTCGCCCACAAGCGCGGCACCCAGCAGCGCGCCCGCCGGCCCCGGCACCGCATCGCGATGCCCGAGGCCGAGGCCGCCGCCTTCGAGAACGAGCTGATGGCCCGGCAGGACCAGGCCGGACTGGACCTGCTGGACCGCTCCCTGCGCACCCTGGCCCGCAACCCGTGCGCGGCGGCAAGCGGCTGCCCGCCATCGTCGCCGCCCGGATCACCCCGGGCCGGACCATCGAACTGCACCTGTCCGGACCGGCCACCCCGATCGCGCCGTTCCGCGCCGCGCACGCCGCCAACGTGTGGTGGTGCAGCGCCGACTCGGGCGACCTGCTCAGCCCCGGCCAGGCCCGGAAGACCGCCGCGCCCTACCCCGCGCTGGTCACCCTCGGCACCTCGCCGGACGGCTCGGTGGTCCTCGCCGACCTGGAGGCCGTCCGGCTGCTCCACCTGTCCGGCCACCCGGACGACGCCCGCGACGTGCTGCGCACCCTCGCCGTCGAACTGGCCCACAGCCCGCTCGCCGACCGGCTCCACCTGCACCTGGTGGACCTCGCCGAGGAGGTGCCGATCAGCGGCCCGGCCGCCGAACGCGTGCACCGCCACCCCACCCTGGAGGCCGCGCTCGCCGCCCTCGGCCCGCGCACCGCCAAGGCCCGCGCCACCCTCGTCGCCGCCGAGGCCACCAGCCCGCGCGAGGCCCGCAGCCGGGGCCAGGCCGACGAGTCCTGGACGCCCGAGATCGTGCTCTGCGCCCACCAGCCCGGCGGGGACGTCCCCGCCGAGCTCGGACGCCTGCTCGACGCCCGTCCGCGCACCTGCGTCGCCGTCATCACCCGTGCCCCCGAGCGCGGCACCGGCCCGGTCGCCCGCTGGACCCTGCCGGCCTCCGGCCAGGCCGCGATCCCGGGCCTGCACCTCACGGTCGAGCTGCAGCGGCTCAGCGACCGGCAGTACGACCAGGTCGCCGAGCTGCTCCGGGTCGCCGACGACACCACCCAGCACCCGGCCCCGGCCTGGACGCTGGACGGGCCGGAGGACGACACCGACACCACCGAACTGCCCGCCGCCGTACCGGTGCTGGCCGCCGTCGGGGCCTCGGCCGCCGTGGCGGTCCCGGCCATCGGAGGTCCGGCTGCCGCGGCTCCGGTCGGTGGGGCTTCGACCGGTGGAGCCTCCGTCGGTGGGGCTTCCGCCGGCAGGACTTCCGTCGGCGGGGCTTCGGCAGGCGGGGCTTCGGCAGGCGGGGCGGAGGAGGGCGCGGCCGCCGGTCCCCGGCTGCTGGCCCGGGTCATCGGCACCGGTGCCAGCCCGTTCGCGGGCACCGATCCGGTGGCGCCCGCTCCGACCCCTGCCGCGCTGCCGCCCGCGGCATCCAGCCCGGCT
>NZ_LFVW01001180.1:0-1501 GCF_001182915.1 Kitasatospora sp. MY 5-36 | reverse complement strand
CCGCGCAGGGCGGCCCGCAGGGCGCTGCCGGTCGGCGCGACGGGCCCTCGCACCACCGCGTAGGCGAGCGGCGGGCCGTCGGGGTGCTCGACGACGGCCGCCTCGACCACCGCGGGATCGGCCGTGAGGGCAGCCACCACGGGGTGTTCGGCGGCGGCCAGCCGCTCGCCGGGCAGTGCGGACAGTGCCAGGTCCGGGTTGCCGGCCACGGCGGTGAGCAGCGCGGCGAAGGCGTCGGTGAGCCGGGTGGCGGTGGTCGCGTCCAGCGCGTCCCGGTCGTGCTGGACCAGGACGCGCGGCCGCGGGCCGTCCTCCAGCAGCAGGGTGAGGCCGAACTTGGCCAGTCCCAGGTCGAGTTCGACGTTCTCGGTGTCGAGGCCGGGCAGCACCAGCGGGTCGGCGATCCGGAGCAGGTCGCAGCTGACCGAGAGCAGCGGGGTGCCGTCCGCCCCGCGCGAGGCCGCGCCGAGCCGCTCGACCACGAGGTCGAACGGCACCTCGTGGTGCTGCTGGGCGTCGAGCAGGGCGGTGCGGACGAGACCGAGCAGTTCGGCGAACGACGGGTCTCCGGACGGATTCGTCCGCACGGCGAGGGTGTTGACGGCGAGGCCGACGGTCCGGCGGAACTCGGGCCGCGCGCGGTGGCCGCTGGCGCAGCCGAGGACGAGGTCGTCCTGCCCGGAGGCGGTGCGCAGCACGGCGAACGCGGCGGCCAGGACGACGGTGTACAGCGTGGCGCCGTGCCGCGCGCCGAGGACGCGCAGCCCTTCCACCACGGCGGGGTCCACCGGGGCGGCGTGCAGGGCGGCGCGGCGCTCGCGGGCGCCGGATGGGACGGGCCGCAGCAGCGACAGCGGCCGGGCTCCGGACAGACCGGCCGCGAGGGTGTCGGCGGCGGCCGTCAACTCGGCCTCCCGGGCTCGCTCCTGGCGGGCGTAGTCGGCGTACGAGGGGGCCACCGACGGGAGTTGGGCCGGAACCCCCTCGCATCCGGCGCGGTACAGCGCGGCGATGTCCGAGGCGATGAACGGCAGCGAGCCGCCGTCCACCGCGATGTGATGGATCGTCAGTAACAGTGTGTGGTCCTCGGGACCGTGTCGCAGCAGCAGGGCGCGCAGCACCGGGCCGGCGGCGAGGTCGAACGGGCGGGCGGCCTCGGCGAGGAGCTGCTCGGGGCCGGTGGCGTCCAGCACCGGCAGCGGCACCGGGGCGACCGGGTCGGTCTGCTGGTAGGGCTGGTCGCCCCGGCGCGGGTAGCGGGTGCGCAGGACGGCGTGCCGCTCGGTCAGGCCGGTGATCGCGGCGGCGAGGGCGGCCTGGTCGAGCGGGCCGCGCAGCCGGGTGGCGATCGGCACGTTGTAGAGGGCGCCGCCCTGGCCGAGGTGGTCCATCAGCCACATCCGCTGCTGGGCGTGCGAGAGCGGGGCCGGCTCGACGGGTGCGGCCGGGCCGCCGGGCGCGACGGGTCGGGCGGGGGCGGTGGCGGTGCGGCGGTCGCGGG
>NZ_LFVW01001179.1:0-1501 GCF_001182915.1 Kitasatospora sp. MY 5-36 | reverse complement strand
CGCCCCGCCGCGCCCCACCGCGACCGCTGCCGGGCACGCGTACGCCCGGCAGCGCTGATCCGCCGCCGGGCGCGGGCGCGTCCCGCCGCGCCGCTCAGACCTCCGTGGTGACCACCACGGTCTTCGCGGCCTTGTCGTGCAGACACTGCCGGTAGGGCTTGTCGAAGACGCCGAAGAGGCCGTCGACGATCCACCAGAGCGCGGCGCAGCAGAGCACGGCCGGGAGGATGAAGACGGCGGCGCGGGTCCAGGCGGCGGACTGGGTGGGCTTGTTCCCGTCGACGAGCATGGCGACGCGGATCTTCATCGCCTTCTTGCCGAGGGTCTGGCCGTCCCGGCTGAGCATCAGGGCCTCGTAGACGAGGTAGATGGCGCAGCCGAGCCAGAACGCCTCGGTGGAGCCGTTGCGCGTGCTGAGGTCGGTGAAGGGGCCCACGATGATCACGCCGACGGCCTGCATCAGGAGGTAGTCGATCAGCCGGGCGAGGAACCGCTTGGGCCAGGTGCCGATCGGCGGCATGCCGGGGACGGGGCCGGCGCCGGGGGTGCCGTACGCGCCGGGGCCGTAGCCGGTGCCGTGGCCGGGCGACTGGTCGTACGGGTTCTGGCCGTACGGGTTCTGACCGGGGGTCGGTTCGCCGTACGGGCTTCCGCCGTAGGTGCCCTGGTAGGCGCCGGGGCCGCCGGACCGGTCACCGGACGAGTCACCGGACGGGTCGTGGGACGGGGTCGGGCCCGGCGGCTCGCCTTCCGGCGTGCCGCCGCCCGGCTGCGGGGGCTGCTTGTCGAAGGAGGGCGTACCGCCCCCCTCCGGCTGGGGGCCTGAGGGGTCGTGGGTGCTCATGCCCCCGAGTAGAACATCACATATTCTCGATGTTCGGGACATTGTGTCCGTTTTGCACCGGGCCCTACCGGCCCTCAGCCGCGCACCACCCGGGTCCGGGCCGCGCGGTCCTGCCAGCCCCGCCGCGCCGTACGGTCGAACACCGGCCAGACCAGGCCGAGCAGCAGCACCGCGCCCAGCTGCCGCACGGCCCAGCGGAGCAGCGAGCGGCCGAGGCTCAGCCTGGTGCGGGCCGCGGGGGCGGCGGCGTCCACCACGCGGATCCGGACGATCCGCTTGCCGAAGGTCTGTCCGGTGCGGGCGACCGGCAGCACCTCGTAGAGCAGGCTCACGAACAGCAGGATGCCGATCAGCACGGCGATCTTGCCCAGCACCACGTCGTCCACCAGCCAGACCTGGACCTGGCGCCGGGTGAGGGCGCTGGCCATCCGAGCCTGGTCGACCTTCTGCCGGAGGTGGTCGGAGACCGAGTTGCCGAGCGGGATCCCGGCGGCGACCGCGACCACCAGCAGCACGGCGGTGTCCACCGTCCGCGCCGCCAGTCGGCGGCCGAGGCCGGCCGGCCCGGGGATCCGGGTGGTCCGGGCGTCCCGGGTGGTCCGGGCGGCCCGGGAGGGCGCGGGGACGGGGGCGGCGGCGGACGGGCGGGGCTGGACG
>NZ_LFVW01001178.1:0-1502 GCF_001182915.1 Kitasatospora sp. MY 5-36 | reverse complement strand
CGGAGACCGCCGTGCCGGGCCGGCGGCCCGCGCCCGCCGTCCGGCGGCGGCAGCCGGGTCCGCCCGCGGTGCGGAACTGATGCGGCGCGCAACGATCATCGGCGATCATCAGTGTCCCCGCGTGTGCGGCGGAGGTCCGTTCGACCCGCTCCTCGGCGTCGGCGTCCGGACGGCGGGCCGCCCGGTCCGGCAGCACGGCCGGGGCGGGGGCGGGCAGGTCCGTACCAAGGCCGACAAGTGGCGCCCACCTGCGGAGAGTTCACTCGGATCGCCTAGCGCGGCGTCGAGGCCGCCCGGGGCTGACGTCTGGGCCTGGCGCCTGGGCTCGGTGCCCGAGCTTGGTGTCCGGGACGGCACCGGGCGGCGGGTCAGCCCGGGCGGCCGGTCCGCAGAAACGTGGCCAGCAGCTCGTGCAGGACGGCGGCGCCCTCGTCGGCGAGCACCTCGTGCCCGGAGCCGGCCGCCTCGACGTACCGGAAGTCCTCGCCCTCGACCCGGCCGATCCGCAGCAACTCGTGCCGCAGCGAACGGGACTGGCTCACCGGTACGACCTCGTCCCGGTTGCCGTGCACCACCAGCAGCGGCGCGCTCAGCCGGTGCGCCAGTTGCAGCACGTCGCGCGGTCCGCGGGCGTCGGCGACCTGCTCGCCGCCGCCCAGCCGGGTGGTCAACGCCCGTACGGGGGGCGCCGCTTCGGCCAGCAGCCGGGCGCCGGACAGGAACGGCGCGACCACCGCGCAGCGGGCGACCTGCTCGGCCGGCGCGTGCGAGGCCGCCAGCAGTGCCAGGAAGGCGCCGTAGCTGACCCCGAAGAGGGCCGGCGGCTCCAGGCCGAGGGCGGCGCGCTGGCCCGCGATGCCGTCCAGCAGGTACAGGACGTCGTCCAGGTCGGGACCGCCCCAGGCGCCCCGGATGGCCAGCGCGTGCGCCACGCCGTAGCCGGTGGAGCCGCGCTGGTTCGGCGCCACCACCGCCAGGCCCTCGGCGGCCATCCGCTGCAGTGTCGGGTCGAACTCCAGCCGCCAGGCGTCCGCCGGGCCGCCGTGCAGCGCCAGCACCAGGTGCGGGCTGCTCAGCCAGGCGTCCCCGCCGTACACCACGGCCTCCAACGGGCCTGCCGGGCCCGCGAGTTCGAGGCTCTGCGCGGGATGCCAGCGGCCGCCGTCCCCGGGCGGGGTGCTGCCGTCGAGCCGCCAGCCGGGCGGCTCGGTCCGCACCGGGCGCACCCCGCCGGGCTGCCAGGGCAGGATGGTGTCCCGCCACGGCCCTGGCAACCCCGAGGCCAGCGGCGCGAGTTGGAGCGGGAGCGGCGTCGGGCCGGAGACGGGCGGGAGCGGTCCGTGCGTCAGCAGCGTGTCGACGTCGAGGGTGGCCAGCGCCGTCGGGTGGTCGGGCGAGGAGTACGGCACGCGTAGCCCCGCCTCGCCCCAGTGGCCGACCGCGCCGAGCCGCCCGGGCGGGACCGGCAGCGGGTCCAGCCGCCCGGCCGAGGGCCGCCACAG
>NZ_LFVW01001177.1:0-1503 GCF_001182915.1 Kitasatospora sp. MY 5-36 | reverse complement strand
GGAGGTGCTGCGCCGGGTGCCGCGGGCCCGGCTGGCCCTGGTCGGCGGCGGGCCGGAGGAGCAGCGGGTCGCGGAGCTGGTCCGGCAGACCGCCGAGCCCGCCCGGATCCGGCTGGTCGGGGACGTGCCGGACCCGCGCCCGTGGCTGGCGGCGGCCGACCTGGTGGTGCTGCCCTCACGCTGGGAGGGGATGGCCCTGGCCCCGCTGGAGGCGATGGCGGCCGCCCGTCCGGTGCTGCTGACCGACGTGCCCGGCGCCCGGGAGTGCCTGCCGCCGTCCGAGCTGGCACACGCGGTGGTCCCGCCCGAGGACGCGCGGGCCCTCGCCACCCGTATGGGGGACGCGCTGTCAGATCCGATCGAATGCGAGCGGCGCGGTGCCCGGTTGCGCGAGCACGTGGTGGGCCGGCACGACGTGCGCACCGTGGTCGAACAGGTTGACGTCCTCTACCGCCACCTGCTGGGCGCGGGACCGGCGGCGGGGCGGCGCCGGGCCCGTGTCCCAGAGCGGATCTGATCGTTTCACATGCCGTGAATGCCCGCCGTTTCCGGCGTTGTCGTATTCGCACCCTCGGCCGGATAGGGAGGCGAGGCGTCAAATCCGAAATACCTATTAATGGGCGGCTGGAATGAATCGGCAAGTCAACTTCCGGCCTGTACCGCCCGGTTCTGTATTGTCGGATTTTGCCTGCTTCGTTCGGATTTCATGTCGGGAATTCACGGCTGGGCCCCTCGCGACCGACTTCTTCGTGACCAGTTCCTTTGCGATCGGCCCCGCCGCCGGACATCCGGAAGCCGCGAGCGGCAGCAGGTGCTGTCAGGACCGCGCCCACCGGGCCGGGACGGCCGCCCCGCGCCAACCGGTGCCGGGGCACCGTCACCCCGGGCACACAGCAGGGGAGATCGTGCGCTGATGACCATTGACCACGAGAGTGTGCCGCGATCGAGCGGACCCCTGTCCGGCCCCCGCCGGCCCGGCACCGGGCTGCTCGACCGGCCGGCGGGGGCGGCGCACCTCCGGACGGTCCCGCCGCAGCACCGGTCCCGTGGGACGGTCCGCTCCCGGCTGGCCCTGTCGCTCGCCCTGGTCCAGGCCGACGTCATCGCGCTGTGCTCCGCCGGCGGCATCGCCAACCGCGCCTTCGACCCGGCCGCCCCGCTCGACCCGCTGCTCGGCGTCCCCGCCGTCCTGCCCCTGCTGCTCCTGCTCAACCTGGCCGGCGGCCTCTACCGCCCCCGGCTCACCCTGTCCGTCCTGGACGAACTGCCCGCGCTGTCCGCCCGGGCCGTGGTCGCCACCGCCTTCGCCGTCACCCTGTCCGGCGGCCTCGGCGGCCACTGGCCCGACTGCGGCCCGGCCAGCCCGGCCCGGCTCACCGTCCTGCTCGGCGCCCAGCTGCTGATCGTGGCCGTCGGCCGCGCCGTCCTCTACCACCTGGTCCGGCGGATCCGCCGCAGCCGCCCCAGCCCCGTCCTGGTGCTCGGCGCCGGCCGGCTCGGCCG
>NZ_LFVW01000011.1:0-34849 GCF_001182915.1 Kitasatospora sp. MY 5-36 | reverse complement strand
GCCGAAGCCCGAAGCGGTGCCGGCCGCGGGCGTCTGAGGCACGGACGCGAGAGGCCGCCCGCCCCGGGGGTCCGGGGCGGGCGGCCTCTCGCGTCCGTGCGGGGACCTCAGGCCTTGGCGTCGGCCGGAGCGTTCCCCGGAGCGTTCTCGGGGAAGTGGCACGCCACCTGGTGCCCGGTCTCGAGCACCGCCAGCGGCGGCTCCTGGCTCGCGCACACGTCCTGCGCCTTCCAGCACCGGGTGCGGAAGCGGCAGCCGCTGGGCGGGTTGATCGGCGAGGGGACGTCGCCCTTGAGCAGGATCCGGTCGCGGCCCGCGCGCTGGCGGCGGCGCGGGTCCGGGACGGGCACGGCGGACATCAGCGCGTTGGTGTACGGGTGCATCGGGCTGCGGTAGAGCGAGTCCCGGTCGGCGATCTCCACGATCTTGCCGAGGTACATCACCGCGACCCGGTCCGAGACGTGCCGGACCACCGAGAGGTCGTGCGCGATGATCAGGTAGGTCAGCCCGAGCTCCTGCTGGAGGTCGTCCAGCAGGTTGACCACCTGCGCCTGGATCGACACGTCCAGCGCGGAGACCGGCTCGTCCGCGATGATCATCTTCGGCTTCAGCGCGAGCGCCCGGGCGATGCCGATGCGCTGGCGCTGGCCGCCGGAGAACTCGTGCGGGTAGCGGTTGTAGTGCTCGGGGCTGAGCCCGCACAGCTCCAGCAGCTCCTGGACGGCCTTCTTGAGGCCGCCCTCGGGCACCGCGTTCTGGAGCCGGAACGGCGCGCCGACGATGGTGCCGACGGTGTGCCGGGGGTTCAGCGAGGAGTACGGGTCCTGGAAGATCATCTGGATGTCGCGGCGCAGCGGCCGCATCGCCCCGACGCTCAGGTGGCTGATGTCGGTGCCCTCGAACTCGATGGTCCCGCCGGTCGGTTCGTCGAGCCGGGTGACCAGTCGGCCCATGGTCGACTTGCCGCAGCCGGACTCGCCCACGACGCCCAGCGTCTCGCCGGCGTTGACGGTGAAGTCGATGCCGTCGACGGCCCGCACCGCGCCGGTCTGGCGCCGCAGCAGCCCGCCGCGGATCGGGAAGTGCCGGGTCAGGCCGGCCACCTTCAGCAGCGGCTCACGGCCGGGGGCGGGTGCCGACCGCGGGGTCGGAGCCGCCTGAGTGTCCGTCATCGGTTCTCTCCAGAAAGGTGGTACGAGGCCGGGCTCACAGCCGGGGCGCGATCTCTTCGGCGAAGATGCGGTGCCGCTCGCCGGCCGCCAGGTGGCAGGCCGCGAAGTGCCCGGGCACGGCCTCGGCCAGTGCCGGGACCTCGCTCGTGGAGCGCCCGTCGGTCAGGGCGGCGTACGGGCAGCGCGGGTGGAAGGCGCAGCCGGACGGCACGTTGATCAGGCTGGGCGGGGTGCCCTTGACCGGCACCAGCCGGTCCTGGAGTTCCCGGTCCAGTCGCGGCATCGAGCCCAGCAGGCCCCAGGTGTACGGGTGTTCGGGCGCGTCGAAGAGGGTTTCGGCCGGGCCGCGCTCGACGCACTTGCCGCCGTACATGACCAGGATGTCGTCGGCCAGTTCGGCGACCACCCCGAGGTCGTGGGTGATGATGATGACCGCGGAGCCGAACTCCTCCTGGAGGTCGCGGATGAGGTCCAGGATCTGCGCCTGGACGGTGACGTCCAGGGCGGTGGTGGGCTCGTCGGCGATCAGCAGCGAGGGGTCGTTGACCAGCGCCATGGCGATCATGGCGCGCTGGCGCATGCCGCCGGAGAACTGGTGCGGGTAGTCGTCGACCCGGCGGTCCGGCTGCGGGATGCCGACCCGGTCGAGCATCTCGACCGCGCGGGTCCGGGCCTGCTTCTTGGTGGCCTGGGGGTGGTGCACCCGGTAGGCCTCGACGATCTGCTGCCCCACCGTGTAGTAGGGGTGCATCGCGGTCAGCGGGTCCTGGAAGATCATCGCCAGTTCGCGGCCGCGCAGTTGGCGCACCCGGTCCGGGCCGGCCGCGATCAGGTCCTCGCCGTTCAGCCGGATCTCGCCGCTGATCCGGGCCCGCTTGGAGCGGTGCAGGCCCATGATGCCGAGCGAGGTGACGGACTTGCCGGAGCCGGACTCGCCGACGATGCCGAGGGTGCGCCCCTTGTGCAGGTCGAAACTGACCCCGTCCACCGAGCGGACCAGGCCGTCGTCGGTGTCGAAGTGGATCCGCAGGTCGCGCACGGAGAGGAAGGGGTCGCCGGCCGGGGCGGGAGCGGCCGCCGGGTCCTTCTGGAGGTCGGTCACGAGAGCCTCACCCGGGGGTCGACGAGGGCGTACAGGAGGTCGACCACGAGGTTGCAGGCGACGATGAAGAAGGCGGCGAGCAGGGTGACGCCGAGGATCTTGGGCAGGTCGTTGTCGGAGATCGCCTGGACGGCGAACTGGCCGACGCCCTGGAGCGAGAAGACCTGCTCGGTGATCAGCGCGCCGCCGAGCAGCAGCCCGAGGTCCATGCCGAAGATCGTGACGATCGGGGTGAGCGCGGCGCGCAGCCCGTGCCGGGCGACGACCTTGCGCTCGACCAGGCCCTTGGCCCGGGCGGTGCGGATGTAGTCCTCGCTCATGGTCTCCAGCATCCCGGCGCGGGTGAGCCGGGCGTAGAGCGCGGAGTAGAGGAAGGCCAGCGAGATCCAGGGCAGGATCAGGTTGCGGGCCCACATCAGCGGGTCGTCGGTGAAGTCGACGTAGTGCAGGTTGTCCAGGATCGGCCACTCGTAGCTGAACAGCGTGAGCAGCAGCGCGCCGGTGAAGAAGACCGGCAGCGAGACGCCGGCGAGCGCGACGCCCATGGAGAGCCGGTCGAAGATCGACCGCGGCTTCAGGGCGGAGACGACGCCGGTGGCGACGCCGGAGACCAGCCAGAGCACCGCCGCACCGGCGGCGAGCGAGATGGTGATCGGGATCCGCTTGGTCAGCTCGGGCCAGACCTCCAGGTGGTTCTTGAAGGAGTAGCCGAAGCAGGGCACGTGACAGGTGGCCGGTTCCGGTCCGAAGTGGTACTCGGCGCCGCTGACCAGCCCCTTCAGGAAGTTCCAGTACTGGGTGTACAGCGGCTGGTCGAGGCCGAGGTTCTGCTTGACCGCCGCGATCGCGTCCGGCGACGGGTTCTTCCCGATGTACTGGGCGGCCAGTTGGTCGGCCGTCTCGCCCGCGAGGCGCGGGAGCAGGAAGAAGATCGCGAAGGTGACCGCGCTGACGACCAGCAGCAAAATCGCCGCCGCGAAGATCCTGCGGATGATGTAGGCAAACACAGTTGGGCGGCTCCGGCGGCCGCCGCCGTCCGGGATCTTCCGGACGGCGGCGGGCGCCGCTGCCTTCACCTGCCTTCAGGGATGCGGAGCCAGGCTCTTACTTGACGCCGATGTTCAGGTAGTCGTACTCGCCCGAGAACGCCGAGGTGGAGACCACGTTGGTGGCGTTGTCCGGGCGGTACAGGAAGACCTTGAAGTAGGTCAGCGGGACGTAGACCGCCTGGTCCATGACCTTCTTGTCGACGTCGCCGTAGATCTTCTCGCGGGCCGTCTTGTCGGGGTTGATCGCGGCGTCGTCGAGCAGCTTGTTGACCGCGGGGTTGTCCAGCTGGGCCAGGTTGTTGTTGCCGGACGGCTTGATGGTGCGGCCGTCGACGATCTGCTGGAGGAAGCCGTAGCCGGTCGGCCAGTCGGCGCCCCACTGCATCATCATCAGGCCGATGTTGTGCTCGGCCGCGAACTGCGGGGAGCCGGCGCTGTCCTGGAGGTACTTGCCCTGCGGGTACTGCTGGATCTCGGCGTTGATGCCGACCTTCTTCAGCGCGGCCTGGATCGAGGTGGCCGCGGCGACCTCGGTGGCGCGCTCGGTGCGGGCGGAGAGGACGGTGTTGATGCCGCCCTCCTTGCCGCAGGCCTTCAGGGCCTCCTTGGCCTTGGCCTCGTCGCCCTTGTTGTCCTTGGTCTCGTACGTGTTGAAGTCCTGGTGGCCCGGGATGTCCGGCGGGAGCACCGTGTTGGCGATCTGGCCGCGGATCGGGCCGCCGAGGGCGGTCTGCACCGAGACCTTGTCGACCGCGTACTGCACGGCCTTGCGGCACTCGATGTTGTCGAACGGCGCGAGCTTGGAGTTGATCGCCATGTAGACCAGGCGGCCGCCGTAGGCGTTGTCGGTGCTGGCCTTCAGCTTCTGGTTCTGGAGGATCTGCGCCTGGGTCTGCGGGTCGACGCCGCCGCCCACCAGGTCGACCTGGGCGTTGCCGGCCAGCAGGTCCTTGTCGATGGTGGACTGGTCGATGTTCATCCGGAGCACGATCTTGTCCGCGAGCTGCTTGCGGATCGGGTCGGTGCTCGGGTCCCAGTTGGTGTTCGGGACCAGGACGGCCTGCTTGCCGTCCTCGTAGGACTCGAACTTGTAGGAGCCCGAGGAGACGATCTTCTTCACGTACTCCGAGCCGGTGTCCTTGGCCTGCGGGACCGGCGCGGTCTGCGGGGCGCTGACCAGGTAGTCGAAGTCGGCGAAGGGCTGCTTCAGGTGGAAGACCACCGTGGTGTCGTCGGGCGTCTCGATCGAGTCGAGGCCGCCCTCCTTGTCCTTGTACGGACCGGCGTACGGCGTGGCGTTGTCGACCAGCAGGTCGTGGAAGTAGACCGGGCCGTTGGAGTTCACGTCCAGCGCGTAGTTCGAGCGCTCGACGGCGTACTTGACGTCCTTCGAGGAGATCGGGGTGCCGTCGTCGTACTTCAGGCCCTTGCGCAGCTTGTACGTCCAGGTCAGGCCGTCCGCGCTGACCTGGCCCATCGACTCGGCGAGGTCGGGGACGAGCTTGTTGCCCTCCTCGCCCGGCGCCGGGTTGAAGGTGGTCAGCGGACGGGCGTACAGGCGCGAGAAGTTGTAGATGTACGCGTAGTACGTGTTGCCCGGGTCGAGCGAGTCCGGGGTGCCCTTCATCTCGTAGGTGACCGTCCCGCCCTTCTTGTCCGAGGCGTTGACGATGCCCTTGGTGGCGGCGTTGGCGCCGGAGCCGCCTCCGGTGCCGGAGGACGAGGCGGAACCGGTGTCCTTCGACGAGCTGGTGCAACCGGTCACGACCAGGACGGCGGCGGCTGCGGCCGCGGTCAGGGCGACGGTACGGGACCTACGCATGGGTGAGATCAACCCCTTGGGGATGGGAGGCGGTGAAGGAGAGCCTTGACGGCGCATCACATGATGCGTGGTCATGTGCGGCGGAATCAGTTGCTCTTGGGATCGAGGGCGTCGCGAAGACCGTCGCCGAGCAGGTTGAAGGCGAGCACGGTGACGAAGATCGCCAGACCGGGGACCACCATGTACTGGGGGTCCACCTGGTAGTACCGGATCGCGTCCTGGAGCATCCCGCCCCAGGAGGCCTGCGGCGGCTGGATGCCGACGCCGAGGAAGCTCAGCCCCGCCTCGAAGAGGATGTTGGTCGGGATCAGCAGGGTCGAGTAGACCAGGATCGGACCGACCAGGTTGGGCAGCAGCTCCTTGAACAGGATGAACGGGCCGCGGGCGCCGAGGCTGCGGGCCGCGTGGACGAACTCCCGCTCGCGCAGCGAGAGCGTCTGGCCGCGCACGATCCGGCCCATGTAGGGCCAGTTGAAGAAGCCGATCACGAAGATCAGCACCAGCATGTGCAGCGGCAGGCCGTGCAGGCCGAAGGCTCCGCCCTGGAGCGAGGTCGAGATCGCGATGGCGAAGAGCAGCAGCGGGAAGGCCAGGAAGACGTCCATCACCCGGCTGATCACGGTGTCCACCCAGCCGCCGTAGTAGCCGGCCATGATGCCGAGCACGGTGCCGATGGTGTTGGACAGCAGGGTCGCGCCGAAGGCGACCAGCAGGGAGACCCAGGAGCCCTCGATGACGCGGGTGAGCAGGTCACGGCCCTGCAGCGGGTCGATGCCGAGCGGGTGTTCGAGACTCATGCCGCCCCAGTCGCCGAACGGCAGACCGCCGAGGTCGGCGTCCAGCAGGTCCTGGTGGAGGGCGTCCGGGTCGAGCCCGAACATCGACTCGATCGGCTTGGCCAGCACGGCGAGCATGATCAGCAGGATCACCACGACGCCGCCGGCGACGGCGGCCTTGTCCCGCTTGAAGCGGGTCCAGGCGATCTGGCCGAGGGAGCGGCCCTCGATCTTCTTGGCCGGTCCGGCGGCGGCTGCTGCCTCCGGCTCGTTCCCGGCGGTGGTCACGGATGTCATGGTCAGTTGGTCCCCTCGCCGACGGTGGCCGGCCCACGGGTGCCGGTCGCCGTCTTCGGCGGTGCGGCTGCGGACGTGCGGAGGTGCTTAGGAGGAGCGGGTGTTGACGGCAGTGCGTCGTGCACAGGCACTGCCACCACGCGGGATGGGCGTCGCGTGGACGGGCTTGTCGGCGTGCGCGCTCACCTTTGTGGGGTTCCAGCACGCGCGGTGCGTTGCGCAGAACTCTCTGCCATCCGAACTGGCTTGCGCCAGCCCTGACAACCGACAGATGCCCAACTGTGATCTGCGTGCATGCACCTCCCCGATCTTCGGCATATACCTCTTCACATGGCTGTAACTGCCATGTCAAGATGACCGGGCCGCACATCCGGAAATTCGTCCGGAAAGCATCGAAGCCGACTTGACGGACAATCAAGTCGGCTTCGGAGAATGGGTTTTGGGATTCAGCGCCCGGGGTAACCGGGCCACGGCCGCTGGGGCTGCTGCTGCCAGCCCTGCGCCGGCGGCTGGGTGCCGTACGCGTAGCCCGGCATCGACTGCCCGGGGTACGGCGGCGGGGGCACCGGCGGGTACGGGCCGGTCGGCGGGCGGCCCGCCTCCCGGTCGAAGAACGGCCGCGCGTTGGCGCGCATCCACAGCGCCACCGGGTCGTACTCGTCCGACATCGCCACCGTGGACACCGCGAGCCCCTCCGGGGCCACCGCGATCGCGCGCTGCATCAGCGCCCGCACCGCCTCCACCGCCGGCGGCGAACTCTCGTAGAGGTCAAGGCCGATGGCCAGGTACGGCTCCCCCACCGCGGGCTGCACCCAGGCCCGGCGCAGTGCCCGGACCGCGCGCACCTCGGCGGCCTGCCGCTCCAGCAGCGCGAAGAACGGCTGGGCGTTCAACTGCGGCTCGCTGAGCTTCAACGGCCCGGCCGGCAGCCGGTCCAGGCCCGCGGCGACCCGCCGGAGGTCCGCCCAGGGCACGCCGACGCCGCCGCCGGGGGCGTGCGGGTTGAGCCACAGGCCCCAGCGGGTGCGGTACAGCGAGGCCGCGATCTCCCGGCCGGAGACGACCTCGTGGGCCCGCGCCCAGCCGGAGGCGGTCAGCTGCTCGGGCGAGGTGACGGCCGGCGCGTAGCCGTGGCCGCTGATCTCCATGTTCCCGTACTGCGCGTCCGGGCTGCCCGGCGTGCCGTGCCACAGCAGCATCCAGACCCGGCCGTCCGCCAGCGCGTGCAGCAGCCGCTCGTACGCGTCGTAGCGCTCCGGCGCGACGTCGCGCAGGGCGCGCTCCAACGCGCCGGGATCAGCTCCCGGGCGCCCGGCCGGTGCCTGGCCCCAGGGCCCCGGCACACCGCCCGCTCCCGTTCCCGCACTCATGCGCCCACCTCGCCGCGCCTCTTTCCCTCAACCCGCCGACCCGTCGGCCGTCTGCACGCACCCTATGGCGCGGCACCGGCCACCGCCACGGCGACGTGCCTCTGATCCGGACCCGCTCACGCCCGCGTGTGGAAAGGCAGTACCCGGGTGAGCAGCCACTCGACCACCGGGTCGTCGGCGAGGTCGAGCAGTACGAGGTGGACGCCCCCGGGCAGCGGCGCGGTTCCCAGCGCTCGCCCGAGTGCCTCGTTCACCGCGGCCGGGTCGGCCGGGGCCGCCGGGTCCAACTGGACGCCCACGAACATCACGGTCGGTTCGCCCTCGATGCTGGCCAGCGCCCTGCGGGCGGTCAACACACCGGGCAGCGCCGACAGTTCGCTCCGGCAGGCGGCCAGGAAGTGCTCCGGGTCCTCGCCCGGCACCGGCTCGCGCAGCGCCACCCGGCCGCCGGTCGGCTCCGCGGTGCCCTCGGCCTGCTCCCAGCGGTCCTCGCGCGGGCCGCGGCGCAGCTCGGCGACCCCCTGCGGCGGCACCGGGAGGCCCACCGGCGCGTCCGGGTTCACCGCGATGCCCAGGCCCAGCGGCAGCCCGCGGGCGAACTCCCACACCGGCGCGATCGCGAAGGCCATCCCCGGCGCCTGCTGGAGGAACACCTCCTGCGAGGAGAACACCGGCACGTACGGGTCGCCGCCCAGCTCGATGGTCGGCAGGTCGAGCGCCTGGCCCTGCGGGTCGGCCCCGGCCGGCAGCGGCACCCACACCTGGCTGCGCGCCAGCACCTCGAACACCCGTGGGGTCGCGCCCGGGTCGCCCAGGGCCGCGGTCAGCACCTGCTCCAGTTCGTTGGCCGGCCAGGAGCCGCCCGCCGGCGCCTCCTCCGGTCCGCCCCACCCCTGCTGCTGCTCCACCGGGTACCCCATGCGCCGCCGATTCCGCCCTCTGCCGTCGGCCGCCCACTGCCGCACCGACGCGCAGCAGTCTAGAGGCGTGCGGGGGGTGTGGTCAGGACTCGTGTTCGGGTCCCGCGCGGTGTGACCGGGTCCCCCCTCCCCTCGTCGTCCGGGACGTGCCATGATGTGCCCGTCCGACGGCATGCGCCGCGGGCCCCCACAACTCCATACCGGCCGCTCGAACCCGCGCGGGAGAGCCCGGAGTGCCGCTCAGGCACAGCCGGCGCCGAAGGAGCAAGTCCTCCCCGGAATCTCTCAGGCACCCCTACCGCACGGGTTAGGCACATCTGGAAAGCGGCGCCCGGCCCTGTCGTGCGCCCACCCACGGTGCAAGCCGTCATGCTGTCCCCCAAGCTGGAAACGGCTGCGGGCGGCGGGGCGGTGAAGCTCTCAGGTTCGACGACAGATGGGGAGACCCACGCCGCCGCATGCCCGCGCGCAGGGTCGGCCCCCAGCGGGTCCGGTCCGGTGCGTGCACCCCTGAGTGCCCCGACCGAGGAGTTCCTGGCCATGTCGTCCCTCCGCCTGACCGCGCTCGACGCGCTGCACCGCGCCCTCGGCGCGACCATGACCGACTTCGCCGGCTGGGACATGCCGCTGCGCTACGGCAGCGAGCGCGAGGAGCACCTCGCCGTCCGCACCAAGGCCGGCCTGTTCGACCTCTCGCACATGGGCGAGATCACCGTCACCGGCCCGCAGGCCGGCGAGATGCTGGACCACGCCCTGGTCGGCTTCGTCTCCGCGCTGGGCGAGCTGCGCGCCCGCTACACCATGATCTGCGCCGAGGACGGCGGCATCCTGGACGACCTGATCGTCTACCGCCTGCGCGAGGACGCCTTCCTGGTCGTCGCCAACGCCTCCAACGCCCAGCTGGTCCTCGACGAGCTGATCGCCCGCGCCAAGGGCTTCGACGCCGTCGTCACCGACGACCGCGACACCTACGCGCTGATCGCCGTCCAGGGCCCGGAGGCCACCGGCATCCTGGCCGACACCACCGACGCCGACCTGCCCGGCCTGAAGTACTACGCGATCCTCCCGGCCTTCGTGGCCGACCGCGAGGTGCTGCTCGCCCGCACCGGCTACACCGGCGAGGACGGCTTCGAGATCTTCTGCCACCCGGCCGACGCCGAGCCGGTCTGGCAGGCGCTGACCGCCGCCGGCGCGGACCGCGGCCTGGTCCCCTGCGGCCTGTCCTGCCGCGACACGCTGCGCCTGGAGGCCGGCATGCCGCTGTACGGGCACGAGCTGTCCACCGACCTGACCCCGTTCGACGCCGGCCTGGGCCGGGTCGTCCGCTTCGACAAGACCACCAACGAGGGCGCCTTCGTCGGCCGCAAGGCCCTGGAGGCGGCCGCCGCCGCGGCCGAGACCAACCCGCCGAAGGTGCTGGTCGGCCTGGTCTCCGACGGCAAGCGGGTGCCGCGCGCCGAGTACACCGTGGTCTCCACCGAGGGCGAGCCGATCGGCCGGATCACCTCCGGCGCGCCGTCCCCGACCCTGGGGCAGCCGATCGCGATGGCCTACGTCGACGCCGCCCACGCCGCCCCCGGCACCACCGTCGCGGTGGACGTGCGCGGCAAGCACGAGCCCGTCAGGGTCGTGGCGCTGCCGTTCTACAAGCGCGCCCGCTGACCCCTCGCACGCCCCCCGTTTTCCCATACGCGCACGTCGCAGCCGTCCGCGCGGCGGCCCGCTTCGTCGTACCCGCTTCCCATCCTGGAGAATGACGCCATGAGCAACCCCCAGCACCTTCAGTACACCAAGGAGCACGAGTGGCTGACGGCCGCCGTGGACGGTGTCTCCACGATCGGTATCACCAAGCACGCCGCGGACGCGCTCGGTGACATCGTCTACGTGCAGCTGCCCGAGGTCGGCGAGACCGTGACCGCCGGCGAGACCTGTGGCGAGCTGGAGTCCACCAAGTCGGTCAGCGACCTGTTCTCCCCGGTGACCGGCGAGGTCACCGAGGTCAACCCGGACGTCCTGGACAACAACGCCCTCGTCAACAGCGACCCCTTCGAGGGCGGCTGGCTGTTCAAGGTGCGCGTCGAGGCCACCGACGAGCTGCTCAGCGCCGACGAGTACGACGCGCTCACCAACCCCCAGGGCTGAGCCCCCGACGGGACGGGCCGCCGCACCGCGGTCCGTCCCGCCCTGGCCCCTTTCCCTCCTCCTCCCGGGAAGACCACACCATGACTGTTCTCAACCAGTCCCTGCACGCCCTCGACCCGGAGATCGCCGCCGCGGTCGACGCCGAGCTGCACCGCCAGCAGACCACCCTGGAGATGATCGCCTCCGAGAACTTCGCCCCGGTGGCGGTCATGGAGGCCCAGGGCTCGGTGCTCACCAACAAGTACGCGGAGGGCTACCCCGGCCGCCGCTACTACGGTGGCTGCGAGCACGTCGACGTGGTCGAGCAGATCGCGATCGACCGCATCAAGGCCCTGTTCGGGGCCGAGCACGCCAACGTCCAGCCGCACTCCGGCGCGCAGGCCAACGCCGCCGCGATGTTCGCGCTGATCCAGCCGGGCGACACCATCCTGGGCCTGAGCCTGGCCCACGGCGGTCACCTGACCCACGGCATGAAGATCAACTTCTCCGGCAAGCTCTACAACGTGGCCGCGTACCACGTGGACGAGAAGACCGGCCAGGTCGACATGGCCGAGGTCGAGCGCCTCGCCAAGGAGCACCAGCCGAAGCTGATCATCGCCGGCTGGTCCGCCTACCCGCGCCAGCTCGACTTCGCCGCGTTCCGCCGGATCGCCGACGAGGTCGGCGCGCTGCTCATGGTGGACATGGCGCACTTCGCCGGCCTGGTGGCCGCCGGGCTGCACCCGAACCCGGTGCCCTACGCGGACGTGGTCACCACCACGACCCACAAGACCCTGGGCGGCCCGCGCGGCGGCGTCATCCTGTCCAAGGCCGAGTTCGCCAAGAAGATCAACTCCGCGGTCTTCCCCGGCCAGCAGGGCGGCCCGCTGGAGCACGTGATCGCCGGCAAGGCGGTCGCCTTCAAGGTCGCGGCCTCCGAGGAGTTCAAGGAGCGCCAGCAGCGCACCCTGGACGGCGCCCGCATCCTCGCCGAGCGCCTGCTCCAGGCCGACGTGGCCGAGGCCGGCGCCAGCGTGCTCTCCGGCGGCACCGACGTCCACCTGGTCCTGGTCGACCTGCGCAACAGCCAGCTCGACGGCCAGCAGGCCGAGGACCGGCTGCACGAGGTCGGCATCACCGTCAACCGCAACGCCATCCCGAACGACCCGCGCCCGCCGATGGTCACCTCGGGCCTGCGCATCGGCACCCCGGCCCTGGCCACCCGCGGCTTCCAGGCCGAGGACTTCCGCGAGGTCGCCGACATCATCGCCGAGGCGCTCAAGCCCGCCTTCGACGAGACCGTCGCCGACGCGCTGAAGGCCCGGGTCTCCGCCCTGGCCGCGAAGTACCCGCTCTACCCGAACCTCTGATCACTCCGGTGATCGTTCGGGCGGGGTGACCGGCCTCACCCCTCCGGCGTACCAGGCACCCCGGGGCACCGCGCACACTGGAAGTGCGCGCGGTGCCCCGTCCCGTGTCGGCCCCTCCCTGCCCGCAAGTCCTTCCACGAGACCAGACAAGGACGTCCCCCGTGGCCATCAGCGTCTTCGACCTCTTCTCCATCGGCATCGGCCCGTCGAGCTCCCACACCGTGGGCCCGATGCGCGCCGCCCGGATGTTCGCCCGCCGACTGCGCACCGAGGACCTGCTGGACCGGGTGACGGGCGTACGGGCCGAGCTGTACGGCTCGCTCGGCGCCACCGGCCACGGCCACGGCACCCCGAAGGCCGTCCTGCTCGGCCTGGAGAACGCCTCGCCCCGCACCGTCGACGTCGACCAGGCCGACAAGGACGTCGAGCGGATCCTCGCCGAGAAGCGGATCAACCTGCTCGGCGAGCACCCGATCGACTTCGACCCCGACACCCAGCTGGTCCTGCACCGCCGCCGCTCGCTGCCGTACCACGCCAACGGGATGACCCTGTGGGCGTACGCGGCGGACGGCTCGACCCTGCTGGAGAAGACCTACTACTCGGTCGGCGGCGGCTTCGTGGTGGCCGAGGACGCGATCGGCGCGGACCGGGTCAAGCCCGACGACACCGTGCTGAAGTACCCCTTCCGCACCGGTGACGAGCTGCTGCGGCTCAGCCGGGAGACCGGCCTGTCGATCTCCGGCCTGATGCTGGAGAACGAGAAGGCCTGGCGCAGCGAGGAGGAGATCCGGACCGGTCTGCTGGAGATCTGGTCCGTGATGCAGGAGTGCGTGCGGGCCGGCATGTCCCGCGAGGGCATCCTGCCGGGCGGGCTGAAGGTCCGCCGCCGGGCCGCCTCGGGTGCCCGCGCGCTGCGCGCCGAGGGCATCGGGCCGGCCAACGCGATGGAGTGGGTGACCCTCTACGCGATGGCCGTGAACGAGGAGAACGCCTCCGGCCGCCGGGTCGTCACCGCGCCGACCAACGGCGCCGCCGGGATCATCCCGGCCGTCCTGCACTACTACCTGAACTTCATCCCGGGCGCCGACGACGACGGCATCGTCCGCTTCCTGCTCGCCGCCGGCGCCATCGGCATGCTCTTCAAGGAGAACGCCTCCATCTCCGGCGCCGAGGTCGGCTGCCAGGGCGAGGTCGGCTCCGCCTGCTCGATGGCCGCGGGCGGCCTCGCCGAGGTCCTCGGCGGCACCCCCGAGCAGGTCGAGAACGCCGCCGAGATCGGCATCGAGCACAACCTCGGCCTCACCTGCGACCCGGTCGGCGGCCTGGTCCAGATCCCCTGCATCGAGCGCAACGGCATGGCCTCCGTCAAGGCCGTCACCGCGGCCCGGATGGCGCTGCGCGGCGACGGCCGGCACCACGTCTCGCTGGACAAGGCGATCAAGACGATGAAGGAGACCGGGGCCGACATGAAGATCAAGTACAAGGAGACCTCGTCGCGGCGGGCTCGCCGTCAACGTCATCGAGTGCTAGGGAAACAGGCCATGACCTGCGAGTTTGGTCCTTTCAGAGCTGTCACCGGCTTCCCGGCTTGCACAGCAAAGAGTCCCTCGGACAGCTCTGATAGTCCCTGGCGAATCTGGTCGGCAGAGCACTGACCAGGGATTTCATGGCTGGCGGTGGAGCGGCGAGGTAACCCAGCAGGCCCGTCTTCGCCTGCCCTCCCGGTCCACGTGCAGCTGGCGGACGGGGTCAGCGCCTGCCGTGCCGAGTTCTCCCGCTACTCGGCCGGTAGGCGTCCTTCACGATCTGCTCAAGATCCTCATGCCTTCGCCGCTTCGCGCGGACTGAGATGATCAAGCGCTCGCATGCGCTCGATCGGTGTGCCTACACCCTCCAAAGGATGCTCTCCCTTCTTGCTCTCCTTCGGGCATGTTGGTCCACGGACAGGGACGCGCGGGGCATCTGGTCGATCTCCATCAACAAGTGCTCGGACTCGTTCCAGCAGTCCGTGAGGCGATCGAGTACGCGCAACCGCCGGTGCCGTCTCGCCTCAGTTGGCGGGCTCGCGACCAATCGAGACGATCTCCAGCTTCGCTCCCATGCCCTGCAACGCGGTTGCGGTGTGCAGCAGGGACACCTGGGCGAATGCGAACAAGGAGTCCACGGTCAGCGGCTCTCCGTCCTTGAGCAGGATGCCGAAGACCACGGTCAGCGCAGTGAACGACCTGTCAGCCGGGTGGTCGGGCGCCAGTCCATCAAGCTTGGCGAGGAACTTCTCCCTTGCCACGAGGTCGTAGCGGAGGGTCTCAACAGCGACACGTCCCTGAGCGAACAGGTGGTTGAGCGGCGCCGTGCCCTTTCGACTGTCCGTCTGCTTGACGTGGATCAACTGCCCCTGCGGGCCGAGGACGTCAGCGATCTCCAGTCCACCACCGCGCAGCCGCTCGGTGTGGATGGTGTCCTTGTCCAGCAGGGCATAGCCCTCCTGCTCAGCCGCCTTCTTGTTGTAGTCGGCCTCGGCAATGCCCCAAGGCCACGGCGGGAGGATGACCGTCGCAGGCTGGGCAAGCAGCTCCGAGACCCGGCGCCGGATAGTGGTCAGGTACTCCGCGCCGACCTCGTACCACTGGCCCTGCCAGTAGAAGTAGTGCACAGGTCCGTCAGGAATCTCGGCGTTCAGCCACTGGTCGGCGGGGACCTTGCGACTGAGCCTGTCGGTCGCGTCGGTGTCGGCGAACATCTCCACCCGCCCGGCGCGAAGGGTGGTCAACCGCTGCCCCTGTGCGCGGGTGCGGACGGCTTCGACGAGGTCGGCGACGTCGAGTCCCGCCACGAACTCGTTGCGGCCGGCCAGCCTGAGCCGGAACGCCTCTGCGAACTCGAAGCGCTCCTTGCACTCGCTCGGGACGGCCAGAGCCATCCGGCTCGTGTCGCCGGTGCCCAGCAGGGCGTCGAGGCGCGCGTCCAGCTGCTGAGCGCGCTCCGACTTGGGGCTCAGCGGGCGGACCTGCGGGATGAACTCGAATTCGGGCAGCGGGTTCGGGCGGCTACAAACCTTCTCGATGCTGTGCAGGTCCTCGACCAGATCGATGGGGCTGCTGCCGAGGTGGAGCTTGACCGAGCGGTCGGTGCCGGTGACGTGCGCGGCGCGCCCGCTGTCCCGCGTGAAGGTCAGCGGCACTTCGGTGATCTGCCCGGAAATCTGGCTGACGATCTCGCCGAACTCCTCGATGCCGAAGCCACGAATGTGCTCTCCGGCGGTGGCGGAGTTCTCGTCCGTACGGCCCCGGGCGTCCATGATCTGGCGCCGCACCTTGGTGATGCGGTCCTTGTCCAGGCACCGGACGGCGAACTCGATACCGAAGCCCGGGTCGATGCGCGCCGGGTCGATCATGAGGTGGCCCATGCCATAGCTGAGCGCGTAGACCGCCCTGTCGGTACGGACCAGCAGCAGCCCGAGCGAGGTCCGGTTCTCCTCCTGGACCGTCAGGCCGCTGAGCGCGGCGAGCGTGGCACACCAGTCAGCGGCTCCAGGTGCGATCGTCCCGGAGATCAGCAGGCCGCGGAGCGGACCGTGCTCGACGGTCGCCGCGTGGAACCCGTCGCGTTCGAGGTAGTGCGGTACCACCATCGACGCGAGATCCTCGCTGCTTCCAGCCCCCGCGGTCCTGAGGCGGTAGAGCGAAGTCTTACGGGTGGTCGAGCTCTTCTTGCTTGCTACGGCGGTCATGAGGATCTCTCCCTGCAGGTCATGAGGACGGGTTGCGCGGAAGTTGGACGACAGCTCTGTGCGGGCGAACCGCTGCCTGGACGTGGTGCGCAGGAGAGCGCGGGCAGCCCCGGGGGCGGGAGCAACGCAAGGCAGGCACCCCGACCAGGGCGGCCTAAGCACAGCAATAGAAGAGCAGACGGTGAAAGCACTGTCAATCCACTACACCAGCCGTGGCGGGTCGTGTAGAGTCATCCATGCCAAAGCGTCGCAACGACCTACAGGAGCCCGGGGATGCCCGAGGAAGCCGCAGCACCACCGCTGGTCACCGCTGCCGACATCTCTCGGCTCGCTGGGGTCACGCGGGCCACCGTCAGCAACTGGCGCAAGCGGCACCCCGACTTCCCGACACCCACAGGCGGCACCGACTCGAGCCCCGCCTACGACGTCAAGGCCGTCACCGAGTGGCTCGCCGCCAACGACCGCCTGCCCGAACCGAACCCGATAGACGAGTTGCGGGGCGCGCTACGGCTGGTACCGCCCGGTGCGGTGGCCGACGCGCTCCCGCTCGTCCTGGCCGCTTCCCGTCTGCGCAGCGCGGAGCTGGACGAACTGATCAGCTTGAACGGCGACGCGTTCGACCTACGGACTGCGGCCCTTGTCGCCGAACGAGCCCCCGAGGTCCCACCCGGCTCGGGGTCCCTCCAGGACGGCCTCGGCGGTGCGGAACTGCGCCGCGCCGTCGTCAGCTGTGTGCGTGCCGGCAAAACCGACGAGTTGCTCTCCGTACTGGACTACGCCCAACAGGAAGGTGCGAGTGCGCGCGGGCAGTACGCCACCCCGGCGCCGCTCGCCACGCTGATCGCAGTCCTCGCCACCACCGGGCTGGGGGGGACCACAGTCAGCGGCTTCGACCCGGCCTGCGGAACAGGTGGCCTGCTGCTAGCGCTGCGCGATCGCGGAATCCTCACGCTGGCCGGCCAGGACCTGCTCCCGGCTCAGGCCGTCCAGACTGCGGTACGCCTGGCCCTGGGAACCGACGGCCCATCGGGACAGCTGACCAGCAAAGCCGGGGACAGCCTGCGCGCTGACGCCTTCCCTGGCTTGCGTGCGGACGTCGTGGTCTGCAACCCGCCCTACGGCGGCTCGGGCTGGGGTCAGGAGGAGCTCTCCTACGACGAGCGCTGGGCCTACGGCGTCCCGACCGCCAAGGACTCCGAACTCGCTTGGCTCCAGCACTGCCTGGCTCACCTGCGGCCAGGGGGGCGAGCCGTCCTGCTGCTGCCGCCTGCGGTGGCCGGACGCACCTCGGGTCGGCGCATCCGCGCCGAGCTCGTACGCCGCGGCGCTCTCCGCGCCGTCGTCGCCCTGCCGGCGGGCGCCGCGCCACCGCCACACATCGGGCTGCACCTGTGGATACTGGAGCGGCCCGTGACTGAACTGATGACCCCCGACCGGGTGTTGTTCGTGGATGCGAGCCGGGACAGTGCCGGGGCCACCGTGCGCCTGGGCGACACTCGCGGCGCCACTGCCGGCGGCCGACCTGCGACTCGTTGGCGGGACGTGCACGACACCGTGGTCGAAGCCTGGCGGGACGCCGAGAAGCAGCCGGGAGTCGCACGGGTCGTGGCCGCCGTCGACCTGCTCGACGACGCGGTCGACCTCACTCCCCAGCGCCAGGTGCCGGTCGCGGCGCACACCCAGAGCCCGGAGGAAGTAGCGCAAGCCTCACAGGTCGCGTTGGAGTCGCTCCGCGAGGTCAGCACCGGGCTGGCCGACCTCGCCCACTCCGGCGCCTGGCCGTCGGCACAAGCGGAGGCCCGCAGTTGGCGGACGGCCACCGTCGGCGACCTGCTGCGCGGTGGCGCCCTGACCCTGGTACGCGGCGGCGTCGTGGTACCCAGGGAACCATCCGAGGCGCTGGACCAGGACAGGCGCGTCCTGATGTCACGAGACCTCAGCTCGGGCACCGGTCCCTCCGGCACCGTGGCAACCGTCGGGGAGCGGGTACGCCTTGAGGCCGGTGTGCGGGGAGGGGGACGTCATCCTCTCGGAGGTCTTCCAGGAGCAGATCAACGTGGTCGTGGCAACGCCGCAGGATCACGGTGCTCTCCTCGGCCCTCACCTGCTACTGCTGCGCCCGGATGAACAGCGGCTCGACCCGCACTTCCTGGCCGGCTTCCTCGCCGCCCCCGGCAACGCCCAACGAGCGGTCTCGGGCACCAGCATCATGAGGGTCGACGCACGTCGCCTCCAGCTCCCACTGATCCCGCTGGCCGAGCAACGCCGCTACGGTGAAGCGTTCCAGAGGCTGCGTCAGCTGTCGCAGACCGCAAGGAAGATCGCCTCACTCGGGCGCGAAGCCGCGGAGCAACTGACCTGGGGTTTGACCAGCGGGGCGCTCCTGCCGCCCGAGGGCCCATGACGCGCACGGCACACCACTGACTTCGATCGTACTGGCTAAGACCGCTCGCGGAGAGCGACTGCCGAAGGGGCACGACTTGAACAGCAGCAAGCACACGGAACTGGCGAACCACGCCTGGTCCGTCGCCGACCTCCTGCGCGGGGACTACAAGCAGTCCGACTACGGCAAGGTCATCCTGCCCTTCACGGTGCTGCGCCGACTGGAGTGCGTGCTGGAGCCGACCCGCGACAAGGTCGCGGCGGAGATCGAGCGGCTTGAGGGCAACGGGGGCACCGCCCCGGAGCGACTGCTGAAGCGCGCGTCGGGGCAGTCCTTCTACAGCCGGACCGACCTCACGCTGAAGAAGATCCTGAACGACCCGCAGCACGTGGCCGCCAACCTGGGCCAGTACATCGCCGGGCTCTCGGAGAACGCCCGGGAGGTGCTGGACAAGTACGAGTTCACCCAGCAGATCAAGAAGCTCGACGGCGCCGATCTGCTGTATCAGGTCATCGGCAAGTTCGCCGACCTGGATCTGCGGCCCGGGGTGGTCTCCAACCACAACATGGGCTACATCTTCGAGGAGCTGATCCGGCGCTTCGCGGAGCAGTCCAACGAGACCGCAGGTGAGCACTTCACCCCGCGCGAGGTCATCCAGCTGATGGTCAACCTGCTGGTGGCGCCCGACGCGGACGTGCTCAGTGTGCCGGGGGTCGGCCGGAAGGTGCTGGACCCGGCGTGTGGAACCGGCGGCATGCTCAGCGCGGCCGAGGAACACATCAAGGCACTCAACCCGGATGCCACGGTCGAGGTGTACGGGCAGGAGCTCAACCCCGAGTCCTGGGCGATCTGCCGGTCCGACCTGATGATCAAGGGCCAGGACCCGGAGAACATCAAGTTCGGCAATTCCTTCTCCGACGACGGACATTCGCGGGAGAAGTTCGACTACCTGCTCGCCAACCCGCCGTTCGGCGTGGAGTGGAAGAAGGTCAAGTCGGAGGTCGAGACCGAGCACCGGTCGCTGGGCGACTCCGGGCGCTTCGGTGCCGGCCTGCCTCGGATCAACGACGGGTCGCTGCTGTTCCTGCAGCACATGATCTCGAAGATGAAGCCGGTGGATGTGAACGGTGGAGGTGGCAGCCGCATCGCCATCGTCTTCAACGGCTCGCCGCTGTTCACGGGCGCGGCTGAGTCCGGCGAGTCGAAGATCCGGCAGTGGATCCTGGAGAACGACTGGCTGGAGGCGATCATCGCGCTGCCGGACCAGCTCTTCTACAACACTGGGATCTCAACCTACTTCTGGATCCTGACGAACCGCAAGCGTGCCGACCACAGAGGCAGGGTGGTCTTGCTGGACGCGCGCGAGTACTGGCAGAAGATGCGTAAGTCGCTGGGCGACAAGCGGAAGGAACTGGGCAAGGAGCACATCGCCGAGGTCACCCGCCTGTACGCGGACGCGCTGGCGGTGGCGGAGGACTCCGAGCACCCGGAGCACGGGAAGGTGAAGGTCTTCCGCAACGAGGACTTCGGATATCGGCGGATCACGGTAGAGCGGCCGCTCAAGCTACGCTTCGAGCTGACGGAGGGGACGCTGGCAGCGCTGGCAGCATCCAAGCCGGTCGAGAAGCTGGAACGGTCGGCGGAGTTCGTGGCGGCGCTGCGACCGCTGGTCGGATCGACCTGGGCAACCAAGTCGACCGCGCTTCTCGCACTGAAGGACGCAGTGGTGGCGGCAGGGCTGACGTGGCCGGCGGGCACGCCGTTCGCCAAGGCGGTGCGCGATGCTATTGGGGTGCGCAACCCAGAGGGCGAGGTCCAGAAGATCAAGGGCGCACCGGAGCCGGACCCCGACCTGCGCGACTACGAGAACGTGCCACTGGACGAGGGCACGGAGGACTACCTCAAGCGCGAGGTACTGCCGCACGTGCCCGATGCGTGGATCGACCACACAAAGACGAAGATCGGCTACGAAATCCCCTTTACTCGACACTTTTACGCGTATCGATCACCCAGGCCGCTGGCAGATATCGATGACGAACTCAGGTCACTTGAGGCCCAGATTCAAGCCCTGCTGAGCGAGGCGACAGAATGACTTCACTGCAGTCGACTTCACTGGGGTGGGCTCCAGCCATTCCCTCACACTGGAAAGTCGTCCCTCTTAGCTTCATTGCAAAGATGGGAACTGGACACACACCCGACCGTAGCAAGAGTGAATACTGGGAGAATTGCACTGTCCCATGGGTGACAACTCCAGATGTCACCCGCAGGGGCGACTCTCTGACTCCCTTGATGGAGACAGAACAACTTATCAGCGAACTTGGAATGTCGAATAGTGCTGCCGTGCTTCATCCAAAGGGAACAGTAATGCTCTCACGGACAGCCTCCATCGGGCACAGCACACGAATCGGCCGCCCCATGGCGACAACGCAAGCCTTCGTGACATGGCACGCAGGGCCAGATCTTGATTCTCGTTACCTACTACTCGTAATGCGCGCCATGAAACAGGAGTGGCAGAGGCTCGCCTACGGATCGACTCATTTGACGATCTATATGCCGGATCTCGAATCCATTCGCATTCCACTACCCCCGCTCGAAGAGCAGCGCCGCATTGCCGACTTTCTCGACGCCGAGACCACCCACATCGACCGCATGGTATCCATCCGCTCGGCTCAGTTGAATTTGTTGGCTGAGCGAGAGAAGGCGATGCTGGACAGAGCCTTCTCGAAGGCCACATCTGGAGTCCCGACACGCCTGAAGCGTCTCTTCTCCGTTCGGCCGCGATATGGCGTCCTGGTGCCTCAATTCGTCGATGAAGGTATCCCATTCATCCGAGTAAACGATCTCCTGAACCTTGAAGATCGCGCCGCCAGCCTGCGCAGGATTCCAGCAGAACTATCCGCCCAATATGCCCGCACGGTTGTAAAGCCTGGCGATCTTCTGGTCAGCGTAGTCGGCACACTGGGGCGTTCGGCAATCGCCTCAGAGTCTGCAGCAGGCGCCAATATTGCTCGTGCAGTTTGTTCGATCCGCGTCTCCAATGACGTGGAAGTAGAGCTTGTTCAGGCATGGTTGAGTACAAGCTTGTTTCGGACGCAGGCCCAGTTGGCAACCAGCACAGATACTGCTCAGCCGACCTTGGGGATGGAGGATCTGGGCAACTTCACTCTTGTTTGGCCGACGAACTCAGACGAGCGCCGCAGGCTACTAAGCACCATTAGGGCCGGGCAGTCCAATCTGTCCCAATTGGATCATCGGCTCCGCCGACAAGTAGAGCTACTCGCCGAGCGCCGTCAGGCGCTCATCACCGCCGCCGTCACCGGACAGTTCGATGTCTCCACCGCCTCCGGTCAAGGAGTTGACGTGCCATGACCACCGCCCCGCCTCCCACCGATGCGGGCAGCCCCTTCATCACGCGCGTCCAGATCACGAACTACAAGTCCATCGCGCGCTGCGACGTACCCCTCGGCCCGTTCACCGTCCTCCTGGGCCTGAACGCTGCCGGGAAGTCCAACTTTCTCGATGCCCTGAGCTTCGTTCGTGACGCCGTAACCCGTGGGCCGGCGGATGCAATCGGGTCCCGCGTCGGCCTGGAAAACGTCCTGCGCCGAGCCCCCGAGTCGGCACCCTCCTGCACGATCACACTGGATTTCCGCCTCCCCCCGTCCCCCGGGCAGGACACCCCGTGGCGTGGCCGCTACGGGTTCACCATCGCTCGTGGATCAGGCCCGCATGCACCGCAGGGTTGGGAGGTCAGGCATGAGATCTGCGAGCTGGGTGTCCTAGGAAGCGACCGACCGCCGTTCCGCTTCGAGGTCGAGCGCGGCATCGTGAATGACCCCGCCTCCGAACGCGAGGCGGTCATGCGGGCCGGCAGCCTCTACCTGCCGATGCTGGGCGGCACTGGCCCCTACGCCCTGCTCTACGCAGCACTGTCCGACATGTTCTTCTACGCCCCCGACCTCGCCGCACTGCGTGACGCTCGCCCGGCCACCGGTTCCGACGGCTTGGACGAGGACGGCGGCCACCTCGGCGCAGTCTTGGGCTTGCTCGACCCGTGGGCCAGCGAGCGCGTCTCCGCTTACGCCGGCGCGATCGTGCCGAACCTGACCGAGGTCGGGCCCAGCGGCACAGCAGCCGCTGGCGACTACGTCGCCGCACGCATGACGCTGACCTCAGGGTCTGGAAGCGGGCAGTTCCGCGCCGAGTCCATGTCCGAGGGGACGATAAGAGCGATCGGCCTCCTCACCGCACTGTTCCAGCCCCGTGCCCGGGACGGCCGCATTCCACTCGTCGCCATCGAGGAGCCTGAGTTGGCCCTCCACCCCCTGGCCGCAGGTGTCCTGTTCGATGCGCTCACCGAGGCGAGCGCATCCGTGCAGGTTCTGGCGACGAGCCAGAGCGCCGAGTTGTTCGACCGAAAAGAGGCCGACCTCTCCGCGATCCGTGTCGTGACCGCGCGCGACGGGGTGACCGTGATCGGACCGGTGGACGAGGTAAGTCAGTCGATCGTGGCGGACGGCCTGGCCACCGTCGGCGAACTGCTGCGCTCGAACCAGCTCGAACCGCAGCTACCGCAGTCCGAGCAGGGGGAGCCCGCCGAGTGAGCTCGCAGCGCGTCACCATCGCCTCCGTGGTCGAGGGCGAAGGGGAACTGGCAGCCCTACCCATCGTGCTGCGGCGGCTCATGTACGCGGCGGGCATCTGGGACGCCGACATTCGGCCCCCACATCTCGTCGGCCGGGGCCGACTGGTGAAGCAGGGTGGCCTGGAGGCCACCGTGGACGCCCTTGCCCGCCGGCTGCCGCCCGCCGCTCCCGGCGGCATTCTCGCGCTCATCGACGCGGACGACGACTGCCCTGCCGAACTGGGCCCCTCCCTCCTTCGCAGAGCAGCCGCTGTGCGACCGGACCGTCAGGTTTCCGTGGTGCTGGCGAACCGGGAGTTCGAGGCATGGTTCCTTGCTGCGGCGCCCTCCCTCGGCGGCCGCGCCGGCATGCCGCACGGGCTCGACGTGCCCGAGGACCACGAGACGCGGCGCGACTGCAAGGGATGGCTCACACACCACCGCACCGACGGCGGCCAGTACCGGCCCCGGGTCGACCAAGCACCCCTCGCGGACATCTTCGACATCGAGCTGGCCCGCGCCAACTCACCATCCTTCGACAAGTTCTGCCGCGACATCAGCTATCTCATCACCGGCAAGCGAGAGGTCTGATCCACCATGGCCGTGCACCATGAATCCGCCTTCGGCAACGCGATCATCGCCGCCATGGTCGAGCGCGGCTGGCGCGAGGCGCAACGGGGGGAGTACAGGGCCGAGCTCGGACTCGACACCAACGAGCTGTTCACCTTCATCGGCGCCACCCAGCCCGACGAGTGGACGGACGTGCTCCGTGCCTACGGCAACGACCCCACCGCCGCTCAGGACGGCTTCGCCAAGCGGCTGAACCGGGCCATCGTCGACGATGGGCTGCTCGACGTGCTCCGCAGGGGCGTGAAGGATCAAGGCACCCTCATCAGGGTCGCCTACTTCAAGCCCAACCTGGTCTCCGCCGACGCTGTGCTCGCCAACTACCACGAAAACCGCCTGACGGTGGTCCGCGAGCTGGAGTACGCCACCAAGCAAGCCGACTGGGGTCACCGGCTCGACCTCGCCCTCTTCCTCAACGGCATCCCGGTCGCCACCGCCGAATTGAAGAACCCGCTGACCGGCCAGGGCGTGGAGCAGGCGAAGGAGCAGTACCGCACCGACCGCGACCCGACCGAGCTGATCTTCACGCGCCGCGTCGTCGCGAACTTCGCCGTCGACCCGAACGTGGTCTTCGTGGCCACCCAGCTCCGGGGGGCCAAGACCCGGTTCCTGCCGTTCAACACTGGCTCCGACGGACCCGGACGCCCTGGCGGCAAGGGCAACCCCGCAGCCGCCGGCTACGGCCAGTACCGCACCTCCTACCTGTGGGAGCAGATCTGGCAGCCGGACAACTGGCTGGACTTGCTGGAGCGCTTCGTCCACCTGCAGAAGTCGAAGACGCCCGGTGGTGGTTCTGCCAAGTCAATGATCTTCCCCCGTTACCACCAGTGGGACGTCGTCAAGAAGCTCACCGCGCACGCGGCCCACCATGGCCCCGGGCACAACTACCTCGTCATGGCCTCGGCCGGCTCGGGCAAGTCGAACACCATCGGCTGGCTCGCCCACCGCCTCAGCTCACTGCACACCGCGTCCAACCCGCTCGAACTCGACGCAGCAGCCGTCGCGAACGGGCTCAAGCCGGGCGCTCCGGTCTTCGACAAGGTCATCATCATCACCGACCGCCGCAACCTGGACTCGCAGCTGCGAGAGACCGTCGGCGGCTTCGAACAGACTGCCGGACTGGTAGTGAAGATCGACGAACGGTACGGAGCAAAGTCGGAGCAGCTGGCGCAGGCACTCTCCCGCGAGACCGGGAAGATCGTCACGGTCACCCTGCACACCTTCCCCGCTCTGCTGGACTATCTGAAGCGCAACCCGACGGAGATCCAGGGCAGCGCGTTCGCCATCATCGTCGACGAGGCGCACTCCTCTCAGTCCGGCGATGCCGCGACGGCCGTACGCTCCGCGCTGCGCACCACCTTGGACGCGTTCGGCCTGGACTCGGACAGCGAGGAGGCAGGCGCGACCCAGGTAGCGGCGAGCACGACGGCAAGCACGACCGACGAGAAGCTGAAGCTCAAGGCGCAGCAGCGTGGCCAAGCCGCGAACCTCTCCTACTTCGCGTTCACCGCCACGCCCAAGTCCAAGACCCTCGAACTCTTCGGGACCCTGGACAGCATCGACGGCAAGGCCACCTACCGGCCCTTCCATACCTACTCCATGCAGCAGGCCATCGAGGAGGGCTTCATCCTCGACCCCCTGCGCAACTACGTCACCTACAACACGTACTGGAAGCTGGTCAACGAGAACCCGGACGAGCGGGAGGTCGATCCCTCGAAGGCGAACAGCCTTCTTGCCCGCTTCGCGCTCACCCACGAATCGACCGTCAGCCAGCACGCGCAGGTGATCGTCGAGCACTTCCTCGCGCACACCCGAGGGCGGCTCGGCGGCCGGGCCAAGTCGATGGTGGTGACGGCCTCACGGCTCAGCGCGGTGCAGATGGCCCGCGCCATCAAGGAGTACATCGGTGACCGGGGCTATGACACGAAGTTCCCGGACCTGGGTGTCCTCGTCGCGTTCTCAGGCAGCCTCACCTACGAAGGCCACGAGACGACCGAGGCGAAGGAGAACGGCGGCCTGCCGGAGACCGCGTTGCCGAAGGCCTTCGGCTATACCCGCGCTGACGACAAGGCGACCCGTTCAGGCGGCCCCGGGCAGCGCGAGTACCGGATCCTGGTCGTGGCGGAGAAGTACCAGACCGGCTTCGACCAACCTCTGCTGACGACGATGTACGTCAACAAGAAGCTGGCCGGCATCTCCGCTGTGCAGACCCTCTCCCGTTTGAACCGCACCGCGGAGCGAAAAGAGCAGGGTGACCTGGCCGTGCTGGACTTCGTGAACGAGGCCGAGGACATCCAGGAGTCGTTCCGCCCCTACTTCCAGGAAGCGCTGACGCTCCCGACGGAGCCGAACCTGCTCTACAGCGCGCAGAGCCGGGTGATGTCCGCGGCAATCGTGGCCGAGCACGAGATGCAGGACTTCGCGGCGGCGTACCTCGCGGCCGAGGAAAAGGCCGCCGGCTCGCAGGCCAAATGGGAGAAGCTGCACGCCGAGCTGTACCGGATGCTGAGTCCGGCGGTCATCCGCTTCGACGCCCTGGTCGACAGTGAGGACGAGGACGACCACGAGACCGCCGAGAAGTTCCGCGGCGACCTCAACGACTACGTCCGCAAGTACGGCTTCCTCGCCCAGATCATCCCCTACAGCGACAGTGACCTGGAACTCCTCTACCTCTACGGCCGCCACCTTCTCACCCAGCTGCGCGGCCGGGCCGATGGCAGTGTCGACATAGGCGAGATCGACCTCAGCCACATGCGCGTCGAGAAGACCGGCGAGCACGACATCAGCCTCACCCCCGAGGGCCCGGCTCTCATGCCTGGCTTCGGCGACGGGGCAGGCGGTGCAAAGGAGCCGGAGAAGTCCCTGCTCTCGGAGATGATCGACCGGTTCAACGAGAAGTTCGGCACGGACTTCACCGAACAGGACGTAATCAAGCCGTTCGAGGAGGCGGTGGCTGACCCGAAGGTCAGGCTGGCGGCGGTGGCCAACACCGACGAGGAGAACTTCGGGCTGGTCTTCGACAAGGTCTTCGCCGAGAAGATGGACGACCACTTCGACACCCTGGGAACGCTGCGCGACCGTTACTACGACAACAGCGACAAGAGCTTCCAGCGTCAGCTGAACCGCAGTGCCCGCAGTGCGGCATGGCGGCTGATCCAGCAGCAGGAAGGCGTCATCGACGGCGCAGCCTGAACCACGGCACCGTTCAGTGCCCGACCCACCCAAAGTGGTCGGGCACTGGACGGTGATCACTACAACAGGAACACTGACTACAGAACCTGACCAGCCGATAACGCATGCGGGGGAACAATGCCGGCTGATGTGATCGCCGGACGGTACAAGCTGATCGAGGAGATCGGCGACGGTGGCATGGGCGTCGTCTGGCTCGGTCACGACTCCGTCCTCGAACGCGAAGTGGCCGTCAAACTCATCCGGCCCGAGATCGTCCCCACGCCCGCCTGGGCGGAGGTGTTCGCCGAGCGCTTCCGCACTGAGGCCCGCGTCACGGCCGGCATCCAACACTACGGCGTACCCCAAGTCTTCGACGCCGGGCTCGACCAGTCCTACGACCGCCTCTACTTGGTCATGGAACTGCTACATGGCAGCTCCCTCACGAACTTCATCAGCCCCCAACGCCCCCTTCCCTTCTCCTGGGTAGCAGCCATCGGTGCCCAGATCGCCACGGTCCTGTCCCATGCCCACGCCGTGCCCGTGGTCCACCGCGACCTGAAACCCGCCAATGTCTTCGTCGCCGACGACGGCACCGTCAAGGTCCTCGACTTCGGCATCGCCCGGGTTCTCGGCTCCAACGGTCCCCGCCTTACCGGCACGGGCATCCCGATCGGCACCGGCCAGTACATGTCGCCCGAGCAGCATCGGGCTCTGCGCTCGATCACGCCTAGCAGTGATCTCTACTCCCTCGGCTGCGTCCTGCACGAATTGGTCAGCGGGGCGCGGGTCTTCGACAGCGAAGCCCCCTTCGAACTAGCGCGGTTGCATGTCGAGGCCCCGCCGGTTCCCTTGCGCGAGCTGCGGCCCGACGTGCCCGAGCCGCTGGAGACCCTCATCCTGCGTCTGCTGCGCAAGGCACCGGATCACCGACCGGCTGATGCGTTCGAGGTGTACGAGCGTCTTCTCCCCCTGCTACCGCTCCCCGGTACACCTGCCTTGCCCTCCGACGAGCTGCCGGTCGGCGTCCCCGACCCGACCCTGCTCTACCGCCGACCGAATGCTCCCCGGCAACGCGGCCAAGGTGCCCACGTCGTGCCGAACCCGACATTGCTGGACCCCGCTGCCCAGCACTACGCCACCCCGGCGACCGACCTGCGCGACGCGATCAGATCTGCCTTCGAGCAGTCCGGAAACCTGCTCCGGCAGGGGCAGACCACCGAAGCACTCGCCATCCTGGAACCCGTGATCTCCAGGTCGTCCGCCCTGCTCGGCCCGGACAGCCCTCGGGTCCTTCAACTCCGCATGCGCCACGCAGCCGTACTCGTACTCGCCGAAGACCCACGCCGTGCGCTGCCCGAATTCGAGGCACTGGCAACGGCGTACGCACGCACCGAAGGAGCGACCAGCAAGAACGCCCTGGAGTGTCGCCGCCAGGCTGCGCACTGCCGCGCGGACCTCGGCCAGTCGACGCAAGCTCTCCACCTGTGCCGCGAAGTCCTTGAGCAGGTACGCGCTCAGGAAGGCGACGTCTCAGAGGCCGCTGTCGACCTGCGCCGCACCATCGGCATCCTGCTGCTCAAGGAAGGCAGCAATGCGGCGGCTGGCGCCATGCTACGGCCGCTGTACGACGACCTGTGCCTACTGCACGGTCCCGAGCACGAGGACAGCCAGGAGGTTGCCGCCCTCCTGGCGTACCTACGGCCTCACTGACGCTCTGACGCCGGCCAAAGCCCCAGGAAAGTCCCTGGCACCCCCACGACTCCACCCTGTCGCAGCAAAACACCAGGTCAGATTCGTGATCGAAAATGGCCGACATGAAGATCAAGTACAAGGAGACCTCGTCGCGGCGGGCTCGCCGTCAACGTCATCGAGTGCTGAGCTGAGCGGCTTTTCCGCAGGCCCCCGGGCGGTCCCCCGTTCCGCCCGGGGGCCTGCGCGTTCTCCGGATCACCCGGCCGTGGCCGCCTTCGCGGGGGTGTCGGCCGGCTCCGGCTCCGGGTCTGGCTTCGTCGGCTCGGGCTCGGGCTTCGGCGGCTTGATCTCCCTGGCCGCTCCCTGCCGCGGGCGCACCAGGCAGGCGAGGGCCGTCGCCGCGGCCGCCAGCAGCACCCCGCCCACGACCGTGCCGTGCAGGCCGCCGGTGACCGCCGCCCCGACGGCGTCGCGGACGGCCGCCGGGAGGCCGTCGAGGGAGGCCGGGGTCAGCCCGCCGCCGGTGAGCCGGCCGGCCTCGGCGGCCCCGAGGCGCTCCGTGAGGGAGTCGGTGAGCCGCGCGGTGTAGACCGCGCCGAGACCCGCCATGCCGAGCGAGCCGCCGATGCTCCGCAGCAGCGTGACCACGCCCATCGCCGCGCCCATGTCCTGGGGCCGGACCGCCCCCATCGAGGTCAGCAGGGTGCTCTGCATCACCAGGCCGAGGCCGATCCCGGCGACGGCCGTGAGGGCCGAGGCCACGGCGATCGGGGTGTCGGTGCGCAGGAGCAGCAGCAGCGCGCCGCCGGCCAGGGTGACCGCGCCGCCCAGCAGCGGGTAGCGCCGCTCGCCGCCGGGCCGGCCCATCAGCCGCGCCGTCACCAGCTGGGTGCCCATCATGCCGAGCATCAGCGGCAGCAGGAGCAGCCCGCCGGCGGTGGGTGAGGCGCCCCGGGCCAGCTGCAGGTAGAGCGGCAGGTAGCCGACCAGGGCGATCATCACCGCGCCGGTGAGGAAGCCCAGCATCTGCGCCACCGTGAAGTTGCGGTCGCGGAACAGCGCGGGCGGGATCAGCGGCCCGGGGACGCGCAGTTCGGTCCGGGCGAACCAGCCCAGCGCGACCACCGCGACGAGCGCCGTGCCGAGGAGCACCGGGGAGGTCCAGGAGTAGGCGGTGCCGCCCCAGCTGCTCACCAGGGTGAGCGCGAGGATGCCGGTGGTCAGCAGGGCGACCCCGGCCCAGTCGAACGGGGCGCGCACCCGCTCCGTCCGCAGCCGTACCCCGACGCCGACCGCGAGCAGCGCGACCAGCCCGACCGGCAGGTTGACGTAGAAGGCCCAGCGCCAGCTCAGCCGTTCGGTGAGGAAGCCGCCGAGCAGCGGTCCGCCGACGAAGGCGATCGGCATCAGCACGCCGACCACCGACTGCACCCGCGCCCGGTCGGAGGCGGGGACGAGCACCCCGATCACCGAGAGCGCACCGACCATCAGCCCGCCCGCGCCGATCCCCTGGAGGCCCCGGAAGGCGATCAACTGCCCCATGTCCTGGGCGAGTCCGGCCAGCACCGAGCCGGCCAGGAACACCACCACCGCCCACTGGTAGGCGCCCTTGCGCCCGTACAGGTCGCCGAGCCGGCCCCAGAGCGGGGTGGCGGCGGCGGAGGTCAGCAGGTAGGCGGTGACCGCCCAGGAGAGGTGCTCCAGCCCGCCGAGGTCGCCGACGATGGTCGGCAGCGCGGTGCCGATGATCTGGCCGTCGAGCGCCGAGAGGAAGATGCCGAGCATCAGTCCGACGACGCCGAGCAGCGGCGGCTTGGGCCGCTCGTCGGCCTGGTCCTTGTTTTGGCCCCCGCTCTGTTCCGTGGCCATGCCGTCCGCCCCCTTCCCCGGCTCAGGCCGCGAACGGGCGGGCCCGGCGGGCGTCCCGCAGTGCCTGCGCCCACCAGGTGAGCTGGTCGAGCATGGTCTTGGCGGCGGTGTCGGCGGCCGGGTCGATCGCCCTGCCCTCGGCGTCGAAGCACTGCGAGGCGCCGTGGAAACTGACCGTGTTGCGGATCGTGGCGGCGTTCAGCTCGGCCATCACCACCCGCAGCTGCTCGACCGCCCGCAGGCCGCCGGACAGGCCGCCGTACGAGACGAAGCCGACCGGCTTGCCGTGCCACTGCCGGTTGTGCCAGTCGATGGCGTTCTTCAGCGGGGCCGGGAAGCTGTGGTTGTACTCGGGCGTGACGATCACGAAGGCGTCGGCCGCCTCCAGCCGGGGCGACACGGCGGCCAGCAGCGCGGCGTCGTCCGGGGAGAGTTCGCCGCCGAAGGACGGGAAGGTGACGGGCAGCGGGGTCTCCACCAGGTCGATCCGGTCGGCGGTCAGGTCGCCGCGCGCTTCGAGGTGGCCGAGCAGCCAGTCGGCGACCACCGGGCCGAAGCGGCCGTCGCGGGTGCTGCCGACGAGGACGGCGACCTTCAGGTTCTGCTCGTTGGACTTCTGCTCGCTGGACGTCCGCTCGTTGGACTTCTGCTCGCTGGACTTCTGCTCGCTGGACTTCTGCTCCGTGGACATGGGAGTCCCCCTCCGGGATGGCTGATGTGTACGGCGTATCCGTCTCGAATACAACGTACACATCGACGTGTACGGCGTCCACTGCCGATACGCCGTACACAGGAGGGTGCTACGGTGGGACCGACCCCCAGTCGGAAGGAGCCCGCCCCCATGCCCGCTCAGCAGGCCCCCACCGGGGACACCCCCGCCGGCGACGACAGGCCCCCGGCGTCACTCTGGGAGCGCCTGGACCGCCCGGCCCCCGCCCCGCGCACCACCCTGTCCCCGCAGCGGATCGCCGAGGCCGCCGTCGCCGTCGCCGACGCCGAGGGCCTGGACGCCGTCACCATGCGCCGGCTCGCCGCCGAACTCGGCGTCGCCCCGATGGCCGCCTACCGGTACGTCTCCGGCAAGGACGAACTCATCGAGCTGATGGTCGACTTCGTCTACGGCCGACTCCCCCTGGACGCCGCCCCCGCCGAGGACTGGCGGGAGACCATGCGCGCCCTCGCCCTCCACCTGCGGGCCATGCACCTGGCCCACCCGTGGACCGTCCGGGCGGCCACCCCGTTCTCCCTCAGCCCGAACCAACTCGCCGTCCCCGAGCACGCGTTCGCCGCCCTGGCCGAGCACGGCCTGGACGCCGACACCACCATGGCGGTGTTCCGCACCGTCACCGGCTACGTCCACGGCTCGGTCACCACCGAGGTCACCCTGGACACCCTGCGCCGCGAGCGCGGCTGGTCCGACGGCGACCAGACCCGGGCCGGCCTCGCCCCCCGGATGACCTGGCTGATGGGCACCGGCCGCTACCCCAACTACCAGCGCTACCTCCACGCGGCCACCCGCAAGGACGACCCCGACTGGCAGTTCGAAACCGGCCTCGACTGCGTCCTCGACGGCATCGCCGCCCACTTCGCCCTCTGACCGGTCCGCTCACGGAGTGGGAAGTCGGCCGGTCCGACTTCCCGCTCCACCCTTCCTACCTGCCGGCCGCCCCGGCCCCCAGCCGCGCGGCGACGGCACCCAGCCGGCCCATCGCGTGGGCCACGCCCAGGCCGTCCATGTAGTCCCGCACGTGCACCAGCAGGCCGTCCCGGGCGCGCATCACCAGCAGGCCAGGCACGGTGAACGGCTCCCCGGTGGTGGCGAGCGTCCCGACCACCTGCTGCTCGACGGTCAGCACCTCCGGGTCGGCCCCCGGGTGGACGGCCACCTCCCGGATCTCCCGCGGCCGCGCCGCACTCGCACCCCAGGCGGCCCGGTAGCCGGCCCGGATCTCCTCCCGCCCCCGGTACCGCTCCGGCATCCCGGGGAACAGGAACGGGAACTCGTGCACCCCGTCCACGGCGTACAGCTCGGCCAGCGCGTCCGCGTCCAGGTCGAGCATCGCCCGCCGGTAGCGGACGAGCAGGTCGAGCGGGCTGGGTGTGCTGGGCGGGCTGGGCGTGGCGGAATCCGGCATGACGGCGGCCCCTTCGGCAGCGGACGGGGACGCCAGGATCCCTCTGCGGCAATCGACTTGGCCCCCGCGCATCGATCGATGGCCCCAACCCTAGCCGCCGGAAGTCGGCTCCCCCTCGACGACCTGACAGCCGCCGCGCCCCCGCAGGCTTCGCCCGGCACCGAGGGGCCGTCCTCGTACCCCGGGATCGGCACCTGCGAGTCCTGCGCTCCGTTCACGGCCCTCGGTCAACCAGCCGCGCTGCACAGGAAGTCGGACCGGCCGACTAACTGTGCGGCGGCAGCCGCCGAGAACGCCTACCCGGCCGGCCGCTCGCCGGCGAGGACCAGGCGGTAGCCGTAGTCCATGCTGTCCCGGTCGAGCAGGTCGGCGTACCGCCGGTGCCACGCCCCCGAGGCGAGGTCGGCCCGCAGCCGCTCGACGGCCGGCTCGACCACCTCCGGCGGCAGCTGCGCGAAGGTCGAACTGGCCTGCCGGACCACCGGGTCCAGGTAGTGCTCGGGCCGCCGCCAGTGGGCGATCTGGAAGCCGTCGGTGAAGTCCCAGGGGACGGGGAAGGGCAGCACGGTGTGCGCGTCCAGGGCCTCCACCACCTGCTCCAGCGGCGTGAAGCGGGAGTCCTCCAACTCCCTGATCTCCGGCAGGTAGTCCTCCAGCAGCCACAGCTGCGGCCGGTGCGCCGGGTCCCAGGTGAACACCGCCTGCCGCCGCGCGACCCGCCGCAGCTCGGCCAGCCCGCGCCGCGGGTCCGACCAGTGGTGGACGGTCAGGACGGCCATCGCCGCGTCGAACGCACCGTCCTCGAAGGGCAGTTGCTCGGCCGAGGCCTTGACCTTCCGCTCCCCCGGATGCTGGTCGAGCATGACCTGCGACGGGTCGACGGCCGTGACCTCGGCGTCCTCCGGCTCGTACGACCCTGCCCCCGCACCGACGTTGACCACCGTGCGCGCTCCCCGCAGCGCCGACCCGATCAACGCGTGCAGCCGCGGATCGGGCCGACGGACCTGCCGGTACCCGACGCCGATCCGGTCGTACCTCGCCGTCCGGCTCTCCTGCCCCGTGTGTCCCATCCGACCAGCCCATCAAACGGGACCACCGGAGGCAACCGCTTCGCGTGAACCCGCACCGACGGGGGAGGCTGTGGCGGTACCGTCGGCCGCATGACCGAACTCAGCGACTGGACCTACGTGGTGACCGACATCGAGGTGGACGGCCCCTGGCCGGGACCGAACTCGATGCGGTCCTTCGCGTCCGTGGCCACGACCATGGACGGCCGGACCTTCGGCGAGTTCGAAGCCGTCCTCGAACCGCTTCCCGGATCGGCCCCGAACCCGCGCACGAAGGAGTGGTTCGACTCCGAGCCGGGCGCCTGGGAGGCCGCGACGACGAACCCGGCGCCCGTCACCGACGTCATGACCAGGTACGTCGAGTGGGTCCGGTCCCTGCCCGGCCGGCGGGCGTTCGCCGCGGCACCCCTGTCGTTCGACGGAACCTGGATCGACTACTACCTGCGCCGGTTCACCTCCTTCGGACTGCACCAGGGCCCCTACGAGCAGGATCTCCTCTTCCACGGCCCGGCCCTGTGCCTGCGCTCGTACACGGCGGCACTGACCGGCCGACCGCCCGCGGACCTCCCGGCACCGGCACTGCCCCCGCACTGGCTCGGCGGCGTGCGGCACACCCACAAGGCCCTCGACGACGCGCGCGGCTTCGCCGAGCTGCTGCACTTCCTCACCCGGAACTCCGGGACGCCCGCCATCACCTTCGACACCTGAGGACCACCCCGCGACCACCGGCCCCCGGTCACGCCTCCGGAAACGGCGGGCCATCGTCCATTACCCGCAGCAGCCTCCGCGCAGGCCCGTCTTCCTTCGGCCGCACCCAAGGCATAGACGGCCCTCCGCGCGCCCGGAGCCCCCGTCGCATCACACACCCCACCCTCCACTGCCTCCCCCCACCACGAGTGCCCCGAGGCCCGCGCGCGAGAAGTCGGCCAGCCCGACTTCTCGCGCAGACCAACACTCCTACCGCCGCCCCGGAAACACCAGGAAGGCCCACCCTCCAGCCAGGACGGCGAGCCCGCACCCGACCGGCCCTCCGCGCGGGCGCCTCCGGCAACCCGGCCTCGCAGACCACGTGCGGCGCCCCGACCAGTCCAAGCAGGAACGGCACCATAGGAGCCGCCGCCTCGCCGACGACATCGGCCAGTTCACCAACAGCCCTGCGGCCCCGACCTCCTCCCCGCAGGCAATCCTGGACAGCAACAGGGGAACGCGCCCGGCCGGAGCCCCCGCCACATCACGCAGCTCACCCCAGCGGACCCCGAGAACCTTCCTCAGCAGGCTTCCCCCACCGCGAGAAGTCGGCCGGTCCGACTTCTCGCGCAGACCAACGCACCACCAGCGCCTCGGAAGTACCAGGAAGGCCAACCCTCCAGCCAGGACAGCAAGCCCACGACCGACCAGCCCACCTGAACGGCCCTCCGCGCGGCCACCTCCAAGCCGGGCTGCGGCCGACAGCTCGCCGCCCGGATCCCCCATCGCATCCCGCAGCTCACCCCGGCGGCCCCCGGAAACCATCCTCCGCAGCCTCCCCCCACCGCGAGTAGCCCGAGGCCCT